>DASXYV010000136.1:0-2694 GCA_036502305.1 Acidimicrobiales bacterium | reverse complement strand
GACGGCGACCGGGTGGCCGACCGCTTCCAGCATGGGCAGATCGCTGCTCGAGTCGGCGTAGGCCACCGACTCGGCGAGGGAGAGCCCCTCGGCCTCGGCGTAGGCGGCCATGACCATGGCCCGAGCTTCACCCGTCGGCGGAGGCTCGACGAGCTCGCCGACCATCCGGCCGTCGCGCTCGGCCAGGCGGGCGCAGACGATGTCGTCGAAGAGGGCGCGCAACGGCTCGACGACGAGGTCGATGGCTCCGGTGATGAGCAGCGTCCGGTGGCCCCGACTTCGGTGGTCGCGCACCCGCCGGATACCGGCAGGGAACGACTTGGCCAGGATGAGGGCGCTGAACATCTCCCATGCGTCGGCCCGCACCTGCTCTGCGGGCGCCTCGTCGTAGTGTCGGTAGAAGGCCCGCAGGAAGTCGCCCCGGTCCCGACGGTCGAGCGCCAGCATGCCCGGGACCTCGCGCAGCGTGCGGAGGGTGAAGCGCAGCCGGTCGCCCTCGTTGAGGTGCCGGGTCGCCAGCCAGGCATAGGACTCGACCACGTTGGACGCGATGAGGGTGTTCTCGAGGTCGAAGGCGGCGAGATGGCGCTCCGGTGCGAGGACAGCGCGTAGCCCGCGCTCGGCTCGGGTCGGCCCGACCCGCGGCCCGGGAGTCGTGCGGACTCGGGCCTGGGTGACGACCGACGGCAGATGGATCTCGTGGAGGTAGTGCGCCCAGTCGATGACCGCCGGGTCGAAGCAGAGCGCCTGCCGATCGGCGTCGTCGATCCGCTCCCACAGCGACAGCAACCGGTCGACCCGGAAGCGGGCTTCGGTCTCGGCGTACGAGCCGTAGAGCTCGACGTAGCTGAGCGCCCGCTCGGCCTGCTGTCGTCGCTCTTCGAGATGTGAGGTCAGCTCGGCCCGGCGACCCCGCAGCGGCAGGGCACCCATCAGTCGCTCGGCCGCCTCCAGGCCCTTGCCCGCCCGGCTCAGCTGGCGCTGAACCTTGCCCCGCCCCGGGAACGACCAGTTGGGCACGACGATGGGCTGGCCACGCGAGTCGTACAACGGGTGCTCGGTGAACCAGGACTCGGCGAGCCTCACCAGCTGGTCGTAGCGCAGCGGGTTCCTCGTGCCTGAAGCCACCTGGTAGACGTCCGGCTGCTCCGGCGGCCCCTCGGCAGCCACCGCCAGGATGGCGGCCACGACCAGGTCCACCGGGATCACGTCGACCACACCCTCGGGCACGCCCGGGAACTGCCCGAGGAGGCCCCGCGCGTAGGAGATGATCACCGGCTCCGCCATGCGGAACCCCCTGATCCATCCGGGATGGGGCTCGGCCAGGGCCGACTCGATGATCGACGGTCGGACGATTGTGAGCGGCAGGTCGCCGCGGTTCTCGAGGAGGGCGCGCTCGCCGAGCGCCTTGGTGTAGGCGTAGGCGTCGGGCCAGCCCAGCGACTGGGCCCGGGTGCGACCGAGTGACACGAGGCGCTCCTTGACCCACTCGTCTCGCAGGCGCTCCGCTCGTTCGGCGAGCAGGGGGCCGCCGGCGGCGCCGAGCTCACCCCGCGCCGCTCGGGTGAACCCGCCCAGATGCTCGGGGCGCCGGCTTTCCGAGTCGGCGTCGGAACGGGCCCGACGAGCGGCGGCGACCTCGGCCCGCCAGTCCGCGTGCGTGGCGTAGGCGGTGTCGGTCAGGAGGGCCTCGGGCGCGTCGCCCCGGCGTGTGCCGGCGACGTAGGCGGTGGAGACGGCGATGAGGTAGGGGAGTGAGGCGGTGCGTTGGCCGTCGCCCGCCGCGGGAGCAGCGAGCGCCTCGGCCAGGCGGGACGGCCCGAGCAGGTTGTCCTCCTCGGCGGTGTCGAGCGGAGCATCGAAGCTCACCGTGGCCGCCGAGTGGATGACCACGTCGCAGCGGGCGAGCAGTGTCGCTCCGTCCGGGTCGAGGCCCAGCCCCTCCTGCCCGACGTCGCCCGCGATGGCGCGGAGCCGGCGCGAGGTCTCGGCGTCGAAGCGGTCGCCGAGCTCGGCCCGCAGGCGGTTGAAGCAGTCGTTGCGCAGGATCTCCCGCCGCACACGGTGTGCGGCGCTGGCCCGCCGGCCGGGGCGGACGAGGACGGCGACCTCGCAGTCGGGCACGCTTCTGAGCAGCCGCTCGACCAGCGCCGTGCCGAGAAAGCCAGTGGCGCCCGTCACTGCGATGCGCTTGCCCCTCAGGGCTTCACCGATCACCGCACCTCTCTAGCATTCGCTGTCGACATTGCTCCATGGGCCGGCCTCCCGGGCCGGCCGTGCTCGACCGGCTGGCCTTGCGACGTGGGCGGTCGCCCGAGCGGGCCTCGGTCGATGTCACCTTGGACGCCCGATGCGTCGGGTTGGTGACAGGCGCCTCGCCAACCCTCAGCTCTTTGGCGGCGTGTAGCGCCTCGATGCAGGTGGTTTCCGCCGGCTCGGGGTCTCGTCGCGCTGGCCCCGGCGCAGAAAGCCGCCGCCTCGGGGCCGGGCGCTGGTCGACGCGTTCGAGCTCGGGGCCGAGGTGCTGCCCCGGCCTCGGGTCGGCGCGGCCGGGCCACCGCCGGCCGCCTCTCGCTTCTGGGCCGCCTCCTCCCGGGCCTGGCGGCCGGCGGTGATCACCAGCCACCCCGCCAACCCGGCGTAGGGCACGGCGAGCAGCGCGTAGTTGCCCCAGGGGCCGAGGAAGGCGAGGAA
>DASXYV010000135.1:0-6734 GCA_036502305.1 Acidimicrobiales bacterium | reverse complement strand
GTGGCCTGCCCGATCTGGCCGAGCACGGCCCGCCCGAAGGTCGGCGTCGGGGGAAGGTTCTCGGTCTTCTGCTGGAAGGACAGGCCGGGGATCGGGTAGAGAACCGGCTTGGCCCGGGCGTAGTCGGCCTCGCGCAGGGTGATGACGGGGATGAACTGGTCGGGCTTGGCCCCGGCGAGGAGCTGCTGCACGCGGGCTGGGTCCGTGCCGGTCGTGGCCTGGAGGGCGGCGATGGCGGCGGCGGGGTTGGTGAGCTTTCCCGGCACGATGCCGACGGTGACGACGGGGGTCGGGAGCACCAGCGGCGCCCCGGTGCGGTCGAGGATGGGGGCCCTGGACGGGAGGGTCCTCGTCCGTCCGAGTCGCTGCCCGGGCCCGAGCCCGGGGTAGATGTCCGAGGGCGCCCAGGCGACGACCCAATGGCCGCCGGCGGTCTGCCGCAGGTCGAGCCGACCCTGGTACTTCCACACGCCCAGGCCCGCCAGGGTGAGAGCCGCCGAGAAGTCGGCGCTCGACCCGCTCACGCTCCCCAGGCGCAGCTGGGCGTGGCTGACCTGGAGGTCGGTCGTCACCTGCTGGAGGTCGGCGAGGGCCCGGTCCGGAGCACCCGTGCGTCCTGCGGCGCCCTGGAGGTTGCCGTTCGACCAGTCGGACAGGAAGGCGCTGGCCGTCGGCGCCCCCGAGGATCCCGACGAGCAACTGGCGAGCAGGCCGGCGGCGGTGGCCACGGCGCACACCAGGACGGCTGCAGACCGGCGCGGCACGGCCGCAGACCCTACCGCCGGGAGCATCGTCGTCCGGAGCGGCGCTGGGCGCGGGGAGCGCCGCTATCACTCTGATCGCCACGACGACGGCAGAAAAGGGTCGCTCCGAGCGTTGCTGCCACGGAGGGCGGCGAGACGGCCCGGTTCGGGCAGGTTCCGGCGGGAAGAAATGTGTGGACCTGTAATGTTGTAAGACTTCGAACCGAGGAGTTCATTAGGAGTCCACCATGCCGACCACCGAACCCAACACCGTGAGCTTGCCGCTGCTGCCCATCGAGGTGGGCGTCGTGCTGCCCCAGATGGTGGTGACGCTCGCCCCCGACACGGACGAGGCGAAGCAGGCGATCGAGGCTGCGTCCACCGCGGACGGGCTGCTGCTGCTCGTGCCCCGGATCGACGGGCGTTACGCCAAGGTCGGCACCGTGGCCCGGGTGGACGAGGTGGGCCAGCTGCCCAACGGGCAGCAGGCCGTGTTGTTGCGAGGCCTCTCCCGTGCCGTGGTCGGCACCGGGGTGGCCGGTACCGGCCCCGGGCTGTGGGTCCAGGCCGAGCGCATCGAGGACCCGACCGTCGCCACCGGCGGTCTGGCGGAGCTGGCGCGCGAGCTGCGGGGCGTCGTGAGCGCCCTGGCCGAGCGCCGTCGTTCGCGGCGGCTGCCGGAGGCGCTCGCCGGTGCCACCGAGCCGGGAGCCCTGGCCGACGCCATCGCGGGCGGCTGGACCGACCTTCCCGTGGCCCGCGCCGTCGAGGTCCTGGAGACACTGGACGTCGAAGAGCGCGTGCGCAAGGTCCTCGGCTGGGCGCGCGATGCCCTGGCCGAGCACGAGGTCGCTGAGCAGATCCGTACCGATGTCGCCGAGGGGATGGAGCGCACCCAGCGCGAGTTCCTCCTGCGTCAACAGCTGGCGGCCATCCGCAAGGAGCTGGGCGAGCTTGGCGACGGCGAGGGCCCTGTGGCTGACTACCGGGCCAAGGTCGAGGCTGCTGACCTGCCGGCCGACGTTCGGACCGCCATCGAGAAGGAGATCGACCGCCTCGAGCGGACCAGCGAGCAGAATCCCGAAGGGGGCTGGATCCGCTCGTGGTTGGACACGGTCCTGGACGTGCCCTGGGGCAACCGCTCCGAGGACCGGCTCGACGTGGAGGAGGCGAGGGCTGTCCTCGACGCCGACCACACCGGGCTGTCCGACGTGAAGGACCGCATCATCGAGTACCTGGCCGTGCGCAAGCTGCGCGCCCAGCGCGGCATCGCCGAGGACGACAAGCGCGGGGCCGGGGCCATCGTCGCCCTGGTCGGACCGCCGGGTGTGGGGAAGACCTCGCTGGGCGAGTCCGTGGCCAGGGCCATGGGAAGAAAGTTCGTGCGCGTCGCCCTGGGCGGCGTCCACGACGAGGCCGAGATCCGAGGCCACCGCCGTACCTATGTCGGCGCGGCCGCAGGGCGGATCGTGCGGGCCATCCGGGAGGCCGGGACCATGAACCCGGTGCTGTTGCTGGACGAGGTCGACAAGATCGGCTCGGACTGGCGCGGCGATCCATCCTCGGCGCTGCTCGAGGTGCTGGATCCGGCCCAGAACCACACCTTCCGTGATCACTACCTCGAGGTCGACCTGGACCTGTCCGACGTGGTCTTCCTGGCCACGGCCAACGTCTCCGAGACGATCCCGGGTCCCCTGCTCGACCGTATGGAGCTCGTCCGCCTGGACGGCTACACCGAGGACGAGAAGGTGGCCATCGGTCGGGACCATCTGCTGGCTCGCCAGCTTCAGCGAAATGGGCTGGTGTCCGACGAGGTCACCGTGACCGAGGGCGCCTTGCGCGCCATCGTCTCCGACTACACCCGCGAGGCGGGGGTCCGCAGCCTGGAACGGGAGCTGGGCAAGCTCCTGCGAAAGGTCGCCACGGCCATCGCCTCCGACTCCCGGTCGACCCCTGTGGTCGTCGAGGGTGGTGACGTCGCCACCTACCTCGGCCGGCCGCGGTTCTTCGCCGAGGCCGCCGAGCGCACCTCGGTGCCTGGAGTGGCCACCGGCCTCGCTGTGACCGGAGCGGGTGGAGACGTCCTGTTCATCGAGGCGTCCTCGATGGAGGGCGAGGGACTGGTCCTGACCGGCCAGCTCGGCGACGTCATGAAGGAGTCGGTGGAGATCGCCCTCTCCTACGTCCGTTCGAACGCGGATGCCCTCGGTGTGTCACCCGACGCCATCAAGCGTCGCTTCCACGTGCACGTCCCTGCCGGGGCTGTGCCCAAGGACGGCCCGTCGGCGGGTGTCACCATGACCACGGCGCTCACCAGCCTGCTGACCGGACGGCCGGTGCGGTCGACGGTCGGAATGACCGGCGAGGTCACGCTGCAGGGCAAGGTGCTCCCGATCGGGGGCGTCAAGCAGAAGGTGCTGGCCGCCCACCGGGCCGGTCTCACCGAGGTCGTCCTTCCCGCCCGCAACGGCGGCGACCTGGACGACGTGCCCGAAGCCGTGCGGGACCAGCTGTCGTTCCACCTGGCGGACAATGTCGCCGACGTGCTCGCCGTGGCCCTGGAGCCGTCCAGGGCCAACGGCGGGGCGAGCGACGGATCCGATGAGCCCGCCGAGATCAAGCCAGCGGCGTAAGAGGTAGGACTCGCCGCCACGCGGGGGTCCGCGGGTGTGAGAATGTCACCCGCGTATGGTGCTCATCGGCTCCGAGAGGGAGCCTCCCTCTCCTCCGGCACGCCGGCGGCTGCGGCCCTTCTGGTTCATTCCGGTGGCAGCCGTGGTCGTCGCCGTGGCGGCGGTGACCGCCGCCCTGGCGACCTCCGGCAATTCCGGACCAGACCGGTCGTCGCGGACGGCGACCGCGCAGCAGCCGTCCGGCCAGCAGGGCTCGACGCGCCACGGGACGACGGCGACAACGACGCCGCCGCCTCCGCCGCCCCCGCCACCGGCTGACATCCCCCCGCTGGCGGGCGCCCCCCTTCCGGGCGAGGGGCACTGGGTGCCGGCGGGTCGCCTCGCGGTGTGGGCTCCCGGGGGCCGGCCGAACGGTACCGTCCCGGTCGTCTACACGACCACCCTCCGGGCAGGGTCCGGCGCCTCGCCGACGGGCCTGGCCCTGATCAACACCAAGCTGACCAAGACCGTGCTGTACGCCGGCACGGGTGAGCCCGGCGGCACCTGGCCGGCACAGGGGGCGATCGACCCGAGCGTCCGCCCGCAGCTGGTGGCGGCCTTCAACTCCGGGTTCCGGCTCGGCGGGTCGGGCGGGTGGTACACGGCCGGGAGGCCGGCCCTGCCCCTGCAGGACGGCTACGCCTCGCTGGCGATCCACGCCGACGGCTCGGCGACCGTGGGCCAATGGGGGCGGGACGTCACCCTGACGCCCGACGTGGTCTCGGTCAGGCAGAACCTGCACCTCCTCGTCGATGGCGGCGCGCCCGCCAACCTCTCCTCCGGCTGGGGAGCGACCCTCGGGGGAGGCAGCAACGTGTGGCGTTCGGCCGTCGGGGTCGACGCCCCCGGCAACTTGATCTACGCCGCGGGACCGGCGCTCGACCCGGCCGGCCTGGCCCACGTCCTTGTGGCCGCCGGGTGCGTGCGGGCCATGGAGCTCGACATCAACCCCATGTGGGTCACCTTGTCGACCTACGTCCCGGTTCCCCTCGCTCCTCCCGACCAGGTGCAGGGCACCACGCTGCTCTCAGGCATGAACTACGGCCCGACGCACTGGCTCGAGCCCAGCTCGAGGGATTTCGTCGCTGTCTTCACCCGCTGAGGGACAGGCGCCGTCGCAGCTCGGAGTCGTAGTCGCCGAAGTAGCGGGGGATGACCTCGAGTGAGAAGTCCGACAGGATCGACGTCGGCGGCTCCCGCTCGAGCAGGAACTCCATCGACTCACGCACGATCACCTGTGGGTCCACGGCGCCCAGCTGAGGGTCGTCGGCGATCGACGCCGGCACCGTCACCTGGTGGCTGGTCGACGTCCGGCCCTGCTCGAGCCGCACCGAGAAGCGCCCCGGCCCCGTCGGGGTAATCGAGATGTCGGTCATGACCCGAGCATGGCACGCTATCGGTCGTCATGAACTTCTCCGCCGAGCACCAGCTGTTCCGCAAGACGGTGCGGGACTTCGTGGAACGGGAGATCGAGCCTCATGTCGACCGGTGGGAGCGGGAGGGGGCTTTCCCGGCCCATGAGCTGTTCCCCAAGCTGGGCGCGGTCGGGCTCCTCGGACTGGAGTACGACCCGAGCTACGGAGGCCAGGGCGCCGACCACTCCTACACGGTCGTGGCCGGCGAGGAGCTGGGGCGAATCGGCTGCGGCGGGGTGCCGATGGCGATCAGTGTGCAGACCAACATGGCCACACCGTCGCTCCACCGCTTCGGGACCGACGAGCTGAAGCGGCGGTACCTCGCCCCGGCCATCAGCGGAGAGATGGTGACCTCGATCGCGGTCACCGAGGCGGACGCCGGCTCCGACGTCGCCGCCCTTCGCACCCGCGCCGAGCGCGACGGTGACGAGTGGGTCATCAACGGCACCAAGCTGTACATCACCAACGGCGCCCAGGCCGACTGGCTGTGCCTCCTGGCGAGGACCTCCGGTGACGGTGGGTATCACGGCATGTCACAGATCGTCGTCCCGACCAACCTCGCCGGGTTCGCCGTCAGTCGCAAGCTCGAGAAGCTCGGCAACTGGTCGTCGGACACGGCTGAGCTCTCGTTCGAGAACGTGCGGGTGCCGGTGGCCAACACCATCGGAGAGATCGGCCAGGGCTTCCAGCAACAGATGGCCCAGTTCCAGAACGAGCGAATGATCGCCGCATACCAGGCCGTCGGGGGAGCCGAGCGGGCCCTCGAGCGGACCCGCGACTACCTCCAGCAACGGATCGTCTTCGGTCGGCCCCTGCTGGCCAACCAGCACGTCCAGTTCACCCTGGCCGAGCTGGCCGCCGATCTGGATCTGGCCCGGCACTACAACTACGCCTGCGCCGAGGCGTACCTGCGCGGGGAGGACACGACCCGCTTCGCCACCATCGCCAAGCTGGTCACCGGCCGACTGATCCGCAAGATCGCCGACACGTGCATCCAGTACCACGGCGGGATCGGGTACATGGAGGAGACCTGGACGTCGCGCTACTTCCGCGACTCACGGCTGCTGTCCATCGGCGGGGGAGCCGACGAGGTCATGCTGCGCATCCTGGCCCGCCTGGACGGGCTGGAGACGTGAGGTCAGGTAGGGAGCTGGCGTCGACTGATGGCTGAGCCGGCCGTCCTGGCCGAGAAGATCGAGCGCTCCTTTAGTGAGGTCATGGCCGTCGCCGGGGTCGACCTTTCCGTGCCAGAGGGCCAGATCTACGGCTTCCTCGGACCCAACGGGGCGGGAAAGACCACCGTGGTGCGGATGCTGTGCACCCTGCTGCTGCCGACGGCCGGGAGGGCGCGCGTGGCCGGCTACGACGTCGCCTCGGAACCCCAGGCGGTGCGGCTCCGGATCGGAGTCGCCCTCCAGGAGGCGGCCCTGGACGACCGCCAGACGGGCCGGGAGCTGCTCCGGCTCCAGGGTCGGCTGTACGGGCTGCACTCCGCAGAGATCGACCGTCGGCTCGACGACGTCCTGCGTCTGGTCGACATCGGGCCGGCCATCGACCGCCGCATCGGCACGTACTCCGGTGGCATGAAGCGCCGCCTGGACGTGGCGGCCGCCCTGGTGCACAACCCGGAGGTCATCTTCCTGGACGAGCCCACGACAGGACTCGACCCGGCCAGCCGGGTGGCGGTGTGGCGGGAGGTGCGCAAGCTGAACGTCGAGCGGGGCACGACGATCTTCCTCACGACCCAGTACCTCGAGGAGGCTGACGAGCTGGCGGACCGCGTCGGCATCATCTCCGAAGGACGCATCGTGGCCGAGGGCACGCCCGACGAGCTCAAGCGGTCCATCGGCGACGACCTCATCGTGGCCCGCGTCGACGGCGCCGACCAGGAGATCGCCGTGGCC
>DASXYV010000134.1:0-8100 GCA_036502305.1 Acidimicrobiales bacterium | reverse complement strand
GCCGACGCCCTCATCGCCCAGGGCATGGAGGGCGGCGGCCACACCGGCCAGGTGCCGACCTCGCTGCTCCTGCCCCAGGTCGTGGACGCGGTCGACGTGCCGGTCGTCGCCGCAGGCGGGTTCTTCGACGGCAGGGGACTGGTGGCCGCGCTCGCCTACGGCGCCGCGGGGGTGGCCATGGGCACGCGCTTTCTCCTCACCAAGGAGAGCACGGTGCCCGACAACGTGAAGGGGATCTACCTCGACAAGTCGGTGACCGACACCGTGGTGTCGCGTCACATCGACGGACTGCCCCAGCGGGTGATCCGCACCGACGTGGTCGACTCGCTCGAGCGGTCGGGACGGCTCACCGCCCTGCCCCGCGCCGCCCGTAACGCCTTCGCCTTCCGCAAGCTCACCGATACGTCGCTGCGCGACCTCCTCGCCGAGGGGCTGGCGATGAAGGAGCGTCAGGGGCTCACCTGGGGCCAGATGGTGATGGCGGCCAACGCGCCGATGATGACGAGGGCGGCCATGGTGGAAGGCCGGCCCGAGGTCGGCATCCTGCCGACGGGGCAGGTCGTTGGTGTGATCGACGAGCTTCCGGACGTTGCCCAAGTCATCGCTGGCATCATTCGACAGGCCGAGGAGACGCTGGCCCGCCTGCGCGGGTGACCGGCGGGAGCGGGAGGCCCTCATGGATCTCGATTTCACGCCCCATGAGGAGGAGTTCCGTCGGATCGCCCGATCGTGGCTGGAGGACAACGTCCCGGCTGCGCCCCCCGCCTCCATGGACACCGCCGAGGGGTTCGAGCAGCACCGGGCATGGGAGCGGGAGCTCTCGGCCGGGGGCTGGTCGGCGGTGTCGTGGCCGGTCGAGTACGGAGGCCAGGGTGCCAACCTGATCGAGTGGCTGGTCTTCGAGGAGGAGTACTACCGGGCCGGTGCCCCTGGCCGGGTGAACCAGAACGGTATCTTCCTCCTGGGGCCGACCATCATCGAGATCGGCACGGACGAGCAGAAGGCCCGCTTCCTCCCGCCCATGGCCTCCGGGGACGAGATCTGGTGCCAGGGGTGGTCCGAGCCCGACGCCGGAAGCGACCTGGCCGCCATCCGCAGCCGGGCAGTGCGTGACGGCGACGACTACGTGCTCGACGGCCAGAAGACATGGTGCTCCCGCGGCGCCTTCGGCGACTGGATGTTCGGACTGTTCCGGACCGACCCCGCCGCCGAGCGCCATCGCGGGCTCACCTTCATCCTCGTGCCGATGGACGCCGACGGGGTGACGGTCCGCCCCATCGCCCAGCTCGACGGGGAGACCGGCTTCGCCGAAGTCTTCCTCGAGGATGTCCGTGTCCCCGCCGCCAACGTGGTCGGGGAGAAGGACCGGGGCTGGGCGGTCGCCATGGCCACCGCCGGCTTCGAGCGGGGCCTCAGCCTGCGCAGCCCGGCCCGGTACACCGAGACGGCCGGGCGGCTCGTCGACCTGTTCGGCCGGGTGGGCGGGACCGCCGACCCGGCGCTGCGCGGCGAGGTGGTGCAGTCCTGGATGGACGCCGAGGCCTACCGGCTGCACACCTACTGGACGGTGTCGCGCCTCATCGACGGCGGTGCTATCGGGGCCGAGTCCAGCCTCAACAAGCTGTGGTGGTCCGAGATGGACGTGCGCATGCACGAGACAGCCCTCCGGCTGCTGGGGCCGTCGGCCGAGCTCGTCGAGCAGGCGCCCGGCGCGGTTGACGACGGCCGGTGGCTCGACGGCTTCCTCTTCGCCCTGGCCGGGCCGATCTACGCCGGCACCAACGAGGTCCAGCGCAACGTCGTCGCCGATCGGGTCCTGTCGCTTCCCCGGAGCTCGTGATGCGGTTCGCCTTCGACGAGGACCACGTGCTCTTTCGGACCGCCGTGCGGGAGTTCCTCGACAAGGAGTGCACGCCCGCCGACATCCGGGCGGCGTGGTCCAGTCACCGTGGATGGTCGGCCGACCGGTGGACGAAGCTGGCGGCTCTCGGGGTCACCGGCCTGACCGTTCCCGAGAGCCACGGCGGGCTGGGAATGGACGAGCTGTCGCTGGTCCTCGTGCTCGAGGAGTCGGGAAGGGCCGGCCTTCCCGAGCCCATCGTCGACACCACGGCGGTGGGAGCACCCCTGCTGGTCGAGGTGGCGCCAGACGATCTCCGGGAACGCTGGCTACGCGCCGTGACGGCCGGGCAGGCGGTCCTCGGGGTCGGCCTGGCGGGGCTTCCGTACGTGGACCACGCCGGGTCTGCCGACCTGCTCCTGCTCCAGCGGGGCGACGAGCTGCATGCCGTCCCCCCGGACCAGGTGACACTGTTCGAGCAGCCGTCGCTCGACCGAGCCCGCCGGCTCGCCAGCGTCGAGTGGGAGCCGGGCGCGGGCACGCTGCTGGCTGACGGCGGGCGGGCGGCTGCGGCGGTCGAGTCCGCCTTCGACCGCGGCGCCCTGGCCACCGCGGCCGAGCTGCTCGGCGTCTCGCAGCAGCTCATCAACCTCGCGGTCGAGCACGCCCGCCACCGCGTCCAGTTCGGCCAGCCGATCGGCGCCTTCCAGGCCGTCAAGCACATGCTCGCCGACGCCCTGCTCAAGCTGGAGCTGGCCCGGCCGGTCGTCTACCGGGCCGCCTACTCGGTGGCCCGAGGCATGCCCGAGCGGGCCCTCGACGTGTCCATGGCCAAGGCCTACGCGTCCGACGCGGCGACGCTCGCCTGCCGGGTCGCCCTCCAGACCCACGGCGCCATCGGCTACACGTGGGAGCACGACCTCCAGCTTTGGATGAAGCGCGGTTGGGCCCTGGCGGCGGCGTGGGGCGACACGGCCTGGCACCGGGCTCGTGTGGGCGCAGCGGTCCTTCCCGTGCCCTAAGCTGATGGTGTATCAGATTCTGCGTGGCGCCAGCGCTGGCGGGCGCCACCCTGCCTAGGGAGCCACATTTGGACTTCGAGCTCTCCGCCGAGCAGGTCGCCTTCCGGGAAGAGGTCGAGCGCTTTCTCGACGAGAACGACGATCCCGAGGTGTTCGACGTGACGCGGGAGAACATGGCCCAGATCGTCGACACGCCGAAGAAGCGGGCGTTCATGCGCAAGGTCGGCGACCGCGGCTGGCTCGGGATCACCTGGCCCAAGGAGTGGGGCGGCCAGGAGAGCGACGGGGTGTACGAGTACCTCCTCAACGAGGCCCTGGCCCGTCGGGGCGGCCCACAGATCGGCAAGGGCGTGGGGATCATCGGCAAGACGATCCTGGCCCACGGGAACGACCGGCTGAAGAAGGAGTTCCTGCCCAAGATCCTGCGCAACGAGGTCGAGTTCGCCGTGGGCTACAGCGAGCCCGACGCCGGCTCGGACGCCGCCTCCATGAAGCTGCGGGCCACGCGCGACGGCGACGGCTGGCGGTTGAACGGACAGAAGACGTGGACCACGTCGGCCCACTTCGCCGAGTGGTACTGGGTGGGGGCCCGCACCGACCCCGACGCGCCCAAGCACCGCGGGATCACGCTGTTCCTCGTCCCCCTCGACCAGCCCGGCATCACGATCAACGGCATCTGGACGATGGGCGACGAGCGCACCAACGACGTGTTCTTCGACGACGTCTGGGTGTCGGACGACTACGTCGTCGGCGAGCTGAACCGGGGCTTCCAGTACATCTCCGAGGCGCTGGACCTCGAGCGGTTCACCATGTTCACCTTCTCTCCGATGGAGCAGCGGATGGAGGTGCTGCGCGACTTCGTGGCGGCCGAGACGCGCGACGACAAGCGCCTGGGCGACGACCCGGTGGTCCGCCACGAGATCGCCCGCCTGGCCACCGACTGCGAGGTGGCGCGGGTTCTGGGGCTGCGCGTCGTCGCCAAGTCCATGAAGGGGGGCCCGCCCCCGACCACCGAGTCATCGGAGTACAAGCTGTTCGCCACCGAGCTCTCCAAGCGGCTGGCGGACGCCTCCATGGACATCGGCGGTCCCGGCAGTCAGCTGCGGGTGCACACCGAGGACGCGCCGATGGGTGGGCGGGCGGAGTCGACGTACCGCTACACGGTGATCGACACGATCGGCGGCGGCGCCTCGGAGATCCAGAAGAACATCATCGCCCGCCGCAAGCTCGGCCTGCCCAAGAACTTCTGAGCGTGACCAGGCCGATGCTCGAGGGTGTCACCGTGCTCGATCTGGCGAGCGTGGGGCCGGCCGCCCGGGCGTCGCGTTGGCTTGCGGACTACGGCGCCACGGTCGTGAAGGTCGGACCGGTCCCGGCCAGGGACGGGGTGCACCTCACACCGCCGTTCTTCGCATACAGCGCCCACCGGGGGATGAAGCGTGTGCTCGTCGACCTCAAGTCCGGCGACGGCAGGGAGGCCTTCCTGCGATTGGCTGACGGCGCCGACGTGATCATCGAGAGCTTTCGTCCGGGTGTGATGGACAGGCTGGGCATCGGCTACGACGACGTCCGGGACCGCAACCCGCGCATCGTCTACTGCTCGACGACCGGGCACGGTCAGTCCGGACCCCATGCCGACCGTGCCGGCCACGACCTCGACTACCTGGCCGTGAGCGGGTTCCTCGACTGCTCGGGCCGGGGGCCCGAGGGCAAGCCGCCGATCCCGGGCGCGACCGTCGCCGACAGCGCCGGGGGCGGCATGCAGGCGGTGATCGCCATCCTCGCCGCCCTGGTGGGACGGGCCGCGAGCGGCGAGGGCGCCTACCTCGACGTGGCGGTCGCCGACGGCGTCGTGGCCCTCATGGCGCTGCAGATCGACGAGTACCTGGCCACCGGGGTCGTGCCCGGCCCCGGCCACGGGATGCTCACCGGCCGCTACGCCTGCTACGACACCTACCGGGCGGCGGACGGAGGGTGGGTGGCGGTGGCGGCGATCGAACCGCGCTTCTGGGCCAACCTGTGTCGCGCCCTGGGCCTTCCGCAGTGGATCGATCGCCAGACCGACGACGACGTCCAGGAGCGCATCAGGGCCGATCTGGCCGCCGTGTTCGCCACACGCGATCGCGACGCCTGGGTCGCCGAGCTGGCCGGGGCCGACGCCTGCGTCGCCCCGGTGCTGTCGGTGCCCGAGGTCGTGGAGGACCCCCAGCTGTCGGCGCGGGGCGCGTTCGTGAAGGCGACGCACCCCCAGCACGGCACCTTTCTCCAGGTGGCCCCGGTCCTGGCGGGAACGGTCGCCCCGGCGGAGCCGGTTCGTGTGCCCGACGCCGGCGAGACCGACACCGACGAGCTCCTGGCCGAGGCCGGGCTGTCCCCGGCGGAGTGCACGCGACTTCGTGAGTGCGGAGCGGTCGCGTGAGCGCCCTCCCCGAGGACGTGGCCGAGGTCATCGGGCGCACGCAGTACGAGGAGATCGGCGAGTTCCCGGTCGAGCGGGGCTACGTGTGGACCACGTGCTCGTCGGTGCAGAACGGCAACCCGCTGTTCTGGGACGACGAGGTGGCCGCCGCGGTCACCGGCGGCCCGGTGGCACCGCCGACGATGCTGTCGGTGTGGTTTCGTCCCCACCACTGGGCACCGGGACGAGCGGGTGAGGCCCAGCCCCTGCAGGTCCACTTCGACCTGAAGGAGCGCTTCGGGCTGCCGGAGGCCGTGATCAGCGACAACACGATCACCTTCCACGAGCCGGTGCGGCCGGGCGACGTCGTGTCGAGCCGCCAGGTCCTGCGGTCGGTGAGCGAGGAGAAGACGACGCGCCTCGGCACCGGCCGGTTCTGGGTGATCGACGTCGAGTACCGCAACCAGCGCGACGAGCTGGTCGGCGTGGAGGCCTACACCGGCTTCGGGTACCGGCGGGGTAAGTCGTGATGGTCCCCGGCCTCACCCTCGACGAGGTGAAGGAGGGCCAGGAGCTGCCGCCGTTGTCGCACGACGTCAGCGCCACCAGCGTCGTGCTCGGCGCCCTGGACAGCCGCGACTGGCGGCCCATGCACCATGACCACGACTTCGCGGTGAACCGCAACGGCATCCGGGACATCTTCATGAACACCCCCAACCAGGCGGCGTGGTTCGAGCGCTACGTGACCGACTGGACGGGCCCCATGGGCCGACTGGGACGGATGCGCTTCCGGATGAAGGGGTCGGTCTTCCCGGGAGACACCATGGTGTTGTCGGGCGTCGTGCGCACGGTGGAGGTCGACGACGCCGGGTGCGGCTGGGCGGAGGTCGACCTGGCCCTGCGCGTCGGCGACGAGACGTGCACCGAGTGCTCCGCCCGCATCGCCATCCCCATCGCCGCTGACGACAACCCCTGGGACCGGCGCGCCGAGCGCTGGCGCCCGTGACCCTCGTTTCTTGCCACTGACCGGAGGCATAACCGCCCATGGAGCTGGACTTCACATCCGAGCAGGAGCTGCTTCGGGACGCCGTGCGGGGCATGTGCGCCAAGCACGCCAGCCCCGACGTCGTCCGGCAGATGGAGGGCGACCCGATCGGCTATCCCGACCAGCTGTGGGCGCAGCTGTTGGAGACGGGCATCCTCGGCCTCACCCTGCCCGAGCGGTGGGGAGGCTCGGGGATGTCGATGCTCGACGCCGTCGTCGTCTACGAGGAGCTGGGGCGGACGCTGGCGCCGTCGCCGCACTTCGTGAGCTCGGTCATGAGCGGAGGAGTGCTCGCCCTGGCCGGCACGGACGAGCAGCGTGACCGGTGGCTCGCGCCGATCGCGTCCGGGGAGGCGGTCGTCACCCCCGCCTGGCTCGAGCCCGGGCGCGGCTTCGGGCCGGTCGGTGTGCAGCTGTCGGCGACGGCCGAGGGCGACGGCTGGCGCCTGTCGGGGACGAAGCGGCACGTCGAGTACGCCGCGGCGGCCGACCGGCTCTTGGTCCTCGCGCGGTGCGATCCGGGCCCCGACGGCGTGATGCTGGTGCTCGTCGATCCGCGGGCGGAAGGAGTGGATCTCGTTCTTCAGTCCACAGTGGCGTCCGACAGCCAGTGCCGCGTCGAGCTCGACGGAGTCTTCGTCCCGGGTGACGCTGTCGTCGGTGCGGCCGGCGCCGGGTGGTCGGCGTGGGACCAGGTGATGCGAGACGGGATCGTGCTGCTCGCCGCCCAGGCGGTGGGTGGAGCCCGCTACGCGCTCGACATCACGGTCCAGTACGCCAAGGACCGGTTCCAGTTCGACAAGCCCCTGGGCGCCTTCCAGGCCATCTCCCACTACCTCGCCGACGCTGTCACCCGGGTCGACGGGGCCGAGACGCTCGTGTGGGAGGCGGCGTGGGCCCGATCGACGGGGCGCTCGACCGAGCGCCTGGCCCCCATGGCCAAGCTGTTCGCGTGTCAGACCTTCCGTGACGTGACCGCCATGGCCCAGCAGGTCTTCGGTGGCGTCGGCTTCACCGTCGAGTACGACATCCAGCTGTACTTCCGCCGGGCCAAGCAGCTCCAGCTCTCCTGGTGGGATCCCCGCTATCTGGAGGAGCTGGTGGCCGTCGAGGTGCTCGACGCCGACGGGGCCTGACACGCCGTCAGCTCTGGCGGTACGATCGGACCATGCAGATCCCGAGGATCATCTCCGTGGACGACCATGTCGTCGAGCCGCCGACCGTGTGGTCGGACCGGCTCCCGTCGCGGTACCAGGACGTCGGTCCACGCGTCCTGCAGGCTCCCGTGAAGGAGATCTCCTTCGTCGGCGGCAAGTTCGTGGCGGTCCCCGGCGAGCCGGGTGATCCCGGCGAGCCGGTCGACTGGTGGCTGTACGAGGAGCTGCGCCGTCCCCTGCTCAGGGTCGACGCCGCGGTCGGCCACGACCGGGACGAGATCACCATGAAGGGGACCACCTACGACTGGATGCGTCCGGGAGCCTGGCAGGTGAAGCCCCGCCTCGAGGACATGGACACCAACTGGATCGAGGCGTCGCTGTGCTTCCCGACGTTCCCGCGCTTCTGCGGCCAGACGTTCATGGAGGCCCAGGACAAGGACCTCGCCCTCCTGTGCGTGAAGGCCTACAACGACTGGATGGTCGACGAGTGGTGCGGCGAGTCGGGCGGCCGCCTCATCCCGCTGACCCTCATCCCACTGTGGGACGCCGAGCTGGGCGCGGCCGAGGTGAGGCGCAACGCCGAGCGCGGCGTGCGCGCCGTGTGCTTCTCGGAGATCCCCCCGTTCCTCGGTCTGCCC
>DASXYV010000133.1:0-7807 GCA_036502305.1 Acidimicrobiales bacterium | reverse complement strand
CCTCGTCAGCGACAATCTCGCTCGGGGTCGCCCCGTTGACGAAGTGATCACGCTGGTCGGAGAAGACGGTGCCGATCTCACTGCCCATCTGCGGCGACCACCCGACCAACGATGGAGTACCCAATGCTGGCTCCAGCTGGGAGAGCGGGGGCTGGTGCCGGTGGCGGTGTCCGCCGGGGCGCTCCGGGGTCAGGGACCAGGTGGCGCCGGCGCCGTCTTCGTGCTCCGCGACCTGCGCCGGGAGCACGAGGTCGAGCGGATGAAGACCGAGTTCCTGTCCCGGGTCGGCCACGAGCTGCGCACGCCGCTCACCGGCATCATGGGGTTCAGCGACCTCATGGCTCGCAAGAGCGTTCCGCCAAACCAGGCTCGGGTCTGGCACGGAGAGATCCTCGAGCAGTCGAAGCGCCTGCTCAGAGTGGTCGAGCGGCTCGAGTTCTTCGCCTCCGCAGGGGCCGGTCGGCTGCGGCTGCGCCCCGACTGGGTGGACGTCCGGGTGCTGATTGACGACGTCGTCTCCGTCTGGGAGACGAGGCTCCAGGATCCGTGGCTGATCAGTCGACGGGTCGAGCGAGATCTCGAGCCGGTGGTCGCCGATCGCCGCTGGGTCCGACTGGCGATCGACGAGCTGGTCGACAACGCCGTGAAGTTCTCGCCCGACGGTGGAGAGGTCATCGTCATGGCCCGGACAGTCCGCGGCGGTCGGGTGCTGGAGATCTCCGTGACCGATCACGGCAAGGGGATGTCCGAGCAGGAAGCGACGGTGGCCTTCGGGGAGTTCGTGCAAGGTGACAGCTCCGACACCCGCCGCTTCGGAGGCCTGGGGCTTGGATTGTCGCTGGTCCAGCGGGTCGTCGAGGGGCATGGCGGGAGCGTGGCGTGGGAGTCCTACCCGGGGCGGGGATCCAAGTTCTCCCTGCTCCTGCCGATCACGGCGCGCCAGGAGTCCAGGGTGGGGGCGTCGGGCTGAACCCGGACAGGGTGAACGAAACAGCAGCGCCGGGGCGGTCGGCATAGTCTCAGTCAATGCAGGAAGGTCATCGCACCTCGATCAACTCGGCCTCGCTGTCTGCCGACGAGGTCGCTCGGCGCAGCTTTCCGACGGTACGGAAGGGCTTTGACCCGACCGATGTTCGGATGTTCCTCGACAGCGTGGCCGAGCAGCTCCAGACCCTCTACGACCACGAGGACGACCTGCGGCGACGGCTCGCCCAGGCCGAGGAGCAAGCCGCTCATCCGGAGATGGACGAGGCCACGCTGACGGCGGCCCTCGGTCAGGAGACCACGCGCGTTCTGCGCAGCGCCCACGATGCCGCCGGTGACATGAAAGCCCGAGCGGAGGAGGGCGCCACGCAGGTGATCCACCTGGCCCACGAGGAGGCGGCGCGCATCCGGGCCGAGGGCGAGCGAGCGGCGGCCGACCGGGCCAGCGAGGCGGAGGTGACTGCGGCGCGGATCCGGAGCAGCGCGGCGGCGGAGGCCGACTCGGTTGTCGAGGCCGCCCGTGAGGAAGCGCAGGCCACAGTGGCGGGCGTCCAGGAAGACTGCCGGGGGATGGTCCGCGAGGCCCAGGAAGTGCGGGCCCGCGTGCTGGCCGACCTGGTTCGCCGCCGCCGCGCCCTCTACGGCCAGGTCGAGCAGCTGCGGGGCGGGCGGCAGAACCTGGTCGAGGCGCTGCGCGAGGCACGGCGGTCGTTCGACCACATCCTGGAGACCCTCCAGCGCGACTTCGATCCGGGTGGCGTGGCGCAACCGCCGGCTGATGACGGTCTCGCCGAGGCGGAGCGGGCCGTCGCCCCGATGCGCGAGCCCCCTCGGCGAGGCCCCGGCGATGCCCGCGATTCTGGGCGGGGCGCGCCCGAACGGGCAGCCACCTCCGCCGAGAGGCGGAGACCGGGCCCACCGCCCACGACCACCGCAGCCGTCAGCGGCGAGCCGGCGGCGAAGGGGCAGGTCCTGGCCGGCGCGACTTCAACACACCCATCGCCCCAACAGCAGTCGACGCAGTCGGGCGGGGCGGCAGGCGACCAATCGGCGACGGCGCCGGTAGCTGGTGAGGCCCAATCGACATCCGCTGCTGAGGAGGCAGCCGCAGTCGACGCCGGCGGTCCGGGTGGCCGCCCCGACGGAGACGAGCAGGTCGTTGACCGTCGTCGTTCGGGCTTCCGCATCATCCGACGACCTCGGCACGCCCCATCCGATGAGACGCGGGGACGGCACGCCAGCCCGGGGGAGACGACCACGCCCGAGGTGGCCCCAGACGACGAGGGGATTCGCATACTTGCCACGGCGCCGGAGACGGCCACGCCTTCTGATGCACGTGCCGGCGAGGCCGATGGAGCCGATGGCGAAGGGTCGGCGGTAGGAGCGACGGAGCAGCCGCGTCCGACTCCAGCGGCCCGTCCTCGGGGGCGTTCCGGTGGGCGCCACCGCGCCCCGGGCTCGTCGGCGGTCGACGACCTGTTCGCCAAGATCAAGGCCGGCCGCTCACCGTCGGCAGGGAGGAGCCGTCAGCAGGTCGCCGAGCCTGAGGCAGCCGAGCAGCCCCAGACCGAGGCGAAGTCCCAGCCCGAGCCGGAGCGACGGCCCGAGCCCGAGCGACAGACCCAGGTCGAGGAGAAGCCCGAGCCCGAGCGACAGACCCAGGCCGAGCCCGAGCGACCACCCGAGCCCGAGCGACAGACGCAGGCCGAGGAGAAGCCACAGCCCGAGCCGGAGCGACAACCGACGCCGGAGCCGCAGCCCGAGACCGCGGAGAGGGCCGAGGAGAAGACCGACGTCACGGAGGAATCGGAGGACGAGCGGGAGTTGACCGTGGAGGTCTCGTTCCTGCGACGACGCGATGACGCCATCGGTCCCGTCACCGTGGCGCTGTCGCGCAAGCTCAAGCGCGCCCTCCAGGACGATCAGAACGACCTGCTGGATCGACTGCGAAGCCGCGGCACGCGTCAGCTCCTCGAGATCCTGCCTCCGGTCGCCGACCACGAGGAGCACTTCCGGCGGGCGGGCGTCGAGCTGCTCGAGCGGGCGGAGCGGGCGGGCACCTCGTTCCTACGGGAGGGCAGGGAGAGCGAGGGCAGGACGAACGGCAGCGCCGGCGGGGAGAAGGGGTCGGTGGTACTGGCCGGCGAGTTGGCGAGGGCGATCACCGATCCCTTGCGCCGGCGCCTCGAGCGGTCCCTGGGTGAGGGGGCCGACCCGGACGACGCCAGCCTGGTTGACAGCGTGGGCGCGGCGTACCGGGAGTGGAAGGGCCCGCGGATCGAGCGGGTGGCCGGAGACCACGTCGTGGCCGCCTTCTCCCGAGGCGAGCTGGGGGTCGCCCGGGAGGGCACGGCCCTGCGGTGGATCGTGGACGACGGGGACGAGCGATGCCCTGACTGCGACGACAACGCCCTGGCAGGACCGTTGCCCCGGGGAGAGCGGTATCCAACGGGCCAGGCCCACCCGCCGGCGCACAGCGGCTGCCGCTGTCTCCTCGCCCCTCCGCCCGCGTAGGCTCGCAGGGTGCGTTCCCCCCAGGACGTTCCGCGGCCGCGCCGCCGGGGCATCACGCGTGGGCGTATCTGGATCGTCGTCGCGGTCATCGCCCTCTTCCTCCTCCTGACCTCGCTCCGGGGCATCGCCGTCTTCTACACCGACTACCTGTGGTTCAGCTCGGTCCACCTGACCACCGTGTGGAAGGGCGTGCTGGGAACCAAGGTCGGCCTGGGGTTCGTGTTCGTCGCCATCTTCTTCGCCGGCATGTGGGCGAGCCTGGCAATCGCCGACCGCATCGCCATGAACTTCAGCCCGCTGGGCCCGGAGGACGAGCTGGTGCGGCGGTACCGGAACGCCGTCCGGCCCCGCACCCGGCTCGTCCGCACGATCGCCGCCCTCGTCCTCGCCCTGCTCGTTGGAACCGGGGCGTCGGGCCAGTGGCACAACTGGATCCTCTTTCGTAACTCCGTCCCCTTCGGGGTGCAGGACCCGCAGTTCCACATGGACGTCGGGTTCTACGTCTTCAAGCTGCCGTTCCTCTCATTCCTCGTCGGGTGGACCTTCCTCGCCCTGGCGGTGATCCTCGTCATCACGGTGGTCGCCCACTACCTGAACGGCGGCATCCGATTCCAGGGCCCGGGGCAGCGGGTCAACCCGTTGGTGAAGGTTCACATCTCGGTCCTGCTGGCCTTGATCGCCCTGGTCAAGGCGGCTGGCTACTTCCTGCAACGCTACGAGCTCACCGCGTCCACCCGTGGCTTCGTCCAGGGCGCCACCTACACCGATGTCCACGCCCAGCTGCCCGCCCTCACCCTGCTCATCTTCATCTCGCTGGCCGCCTTCGTCATCTTCCTCGTCAACATCCGGCGCCGGGGCTGGGTCCTGCCCGTCATCGGCGTGGGCCTGTGGGCGTTCATCTCCCTTGTCGTGGGCGCCATCTATCCGGCATTCATCCAGACCTTCAAGGTCCAGCCCGCCCAGAACACCCTCGAGCGCCCGTACATCACCCGAAACATCAACGCCACGCGACAGGCAATGGGCATCAACAACGTCCAGTACCCGATCCCGTTCTCCTACGCCCAGAACCTCACACCCCCCGAGCTGGCGGCCGATCTGCCAACGCTGGCCAGCGTGCGCTTGTGGGATCCCAACTTCGCCGTGACGACCTTCGAGAAGCTCCAGGACATCCGCTCCTACTACCTGTTCAACGAGCTCGCTCTCGACCGGTACGTGCTCAACAGCCAGAACACCCCCGTCATCTCCGCCGTCCGCCAGCTCAACCAGAACCAGCTACCCTCCGCCTCCTGGGTGAACTCCCACCTTCAGTTCACCCACGGCTACGGGGCTGTGCTGTCGCAGGCCAACCAGGCCAACGCCGACGGCAATCCCCAGTTCGCGATCCAGGACGTCCCGCCGGTGTCGACGAACGGTGCTCCGGTGATCACCCAGCCCTCGGTCTATTTCGGCCTGAACAACCCCGGCTACGTGATCGCCGACACCAAGCAGCCGGAGATCGACTTCCAGAAGCCCAACGGCTCCAACCAGGAGAGCACCTATCACGGGACCGGTGGGGTGGAGGCGGGATCGATCCTCCGTCGGGGCGCGTTCGCTCTCCGCTTTGCCGACATCAACCCGCTCATCTCCGGTCAGGTGACGAGCCACTCGCGGGTGATGTTCGTCCGCGACATCAGAGATCTCGTCAACAAGGCGGCGCCGTTCCTCCAGTACGACGCGGACCCCTATCCGGTATTGCTGAACGGGCGCATCTACTGGGTCCAGGACGCCTACACCACCACTGACCGTTACCCGTACGCGCAAAACGCGACCGTGAATGCGGTGAACAGCGCCAGCGGCCTCAACTCGAGCTTCAACTACGTGCGCAACTCGGTGAAGGTGCTGATCGACGCCTATAACGGCTCGATGACGTTCTACCAGATGGACGCCCACGATCCGCTGGTCAACGCCTACGCCAAGGCCTTCCCGCACCTGTTCACACCCTCGAAGAACATGAGCCCCGAGCTGCGAGCGCACCTGCGCTATCCAGAGGACATCTTCACCGCGCAGTCGGCGATGTTCGGCCGCTACCACATCACCAACGCCAGCCAGTTCTACGCCGCGGGCGACGCGTGGGATCTGTCCCAGGACCCAGGATCGGGTTCCCCGTCGGCCGCCCTGCAGACGACGGCGACGACGAACGCCCAGGGCTTCCAGGTCGGGCCCAGCCGGGCCAAGCGCATGGCGCCCATCTACCAGCTCACTCGGCTGCCGGGTCAATCGCAACAGAGCTTCAACCTCCTCGAGCCGTTCGTTCCCGTGTCGCAGAACGACCAGCAGCAGAACCTGACCGGCTTCATGGTCGCCAACTCCGATCCCGATCACTACGGGCAGCTCCAGGCCTACGTGACACCGCGAGGTCAGCAGATCGACGGCCCCGCCTTGATCGACGCGCGCATCAGCGCGGTGACACAGATCTCCCAACAGATCAGCCTGCTGAACCAGCAGGGGTCACAGGTCCTGCTCGGCAACGTCCTCATGATCCCGATCGACCAGTCGTTGCTCTACATCCGACCCCTCTATGTGCAGTCGTCGCGCAACCCCCTGCCCGAGTTCAAGAAGATCATCGTTGTCTACGGCAACCAGGCGGCGATGGAGGACAGCCTCGGCGCGGCCCTGACCGATCTCTTCGGGTCGCCGGTCCCGGGACTTCCGTCCACCTCGGCGGCGGGTGCGGCGACTGGACCCACCACCGTGACGCCGTCGCCCGGGCCCGGAGTGTCGGCGACCGTCGCCCAGCTGCTGACGCAGGCCCAGGCCGCGTACGCACAGGCCCAGAGTGACTTGAAGGCTGGCGACCTCGGCAAGTACCAGACCGACATCAACCAGGCCGGCAACCTGCTCAACCAGGCGGCCCAGGCAGCGTCGGCGTCCGCCTCCGCAGCCCCGACCTCGCCGTCGACCACCGCTCCACCAACTACCGCCCCACCGGCGCCGACAACGGGCTCGACGAACTCGGCCGCCGGGAGACCGCCTGGTCCCGGCTGACTGCTCTCCCGGCGCTGGTAAACTGGACGCTCGCGACGCGGGGTGGAGCAGTCTGGTAGCTCGTCGGGCTCATAACCCGAAGGTCGTAGGTTCAAATCCTACCCCCGCCACCAAGAAAGACCAGGTCAGGGCCCTCCCAAGCGGGAGGGCCCTTTCCGCGTGCGGGAGCATCCCACGAGCCATCCCAGGTTCTTCGTGTGCGGTCCCGGTAGATGCTTTCCACTGTGGCTCGGTAGATGGGTGACACCTTCGGGACGCGGCTCCGGTAGCTGGGCGACAGTGGTTCCGGTACCTGCGTTACACCCCTCTGGCTGACGGGCTGTGCTTCTGACTCGACGTTGTCGGGCCAGGAGGGTCGTCGTGTTGGTGGGACTCGGGGTAGTGGAGCAGCGCCATCAAGCCGTGCTCGAGGTGGTGAACCAGGGGACCACGGTGACCGAAGCGGCGGCACGGGCGGGGGTGACCCGCCAGACGATGCACCGATGGCTTCGCCGATATGCAGCCTCGGGTCTGTCGGGGCTGGTGGACGGGCTGACCAGACCGGCAACCTGTCCGCACCAGATGCCGGCTGTGGTCGCGTAGAACTCGCATTGCGCCGCCAGCCCCCTCCCCGGGTCGCTCCTCACGCGGCCGGCGCGACGATTACCCGGCCCTCGGCCGACGCCGAGCGGACGATCTCAAAGGCGTCGCCGACGCGATCGAGGCCGACTGTGGGACCGAGCACCAGGGACGGATCGATGAGGCCGGTGGCGAACGTCTCGACCACGGTCCGGAACTCGTCGGGCCGGTAGGCGACGGAGAACCGGAAGGAGAGCTCCTGGAGGAGGGCATTGATGGGCTCGACCTCGAACGGCCGCTCGCAGGCGCCGGCGATGACGATGCGGCCCCGGGCCCGCGCCGCGGCGGTGGCGGACTCGATCAGTTCCGGTAGGCCGACGCATTCGATCACTACGTGGTAGCCGCCGGGGTCGGCGTCGGCCACCGAGCTCAGGACGTCGGTGGCGCCCACCGATCGTGCCGCCTTGCGTCGGGTGGGGTCGAGGTCGGCAACGGTGATGCGCTCGGCGTCACGCGCCTGCACCCAGGCCGCGGTGGTGAGGCCCACACCGCCGGCACCGACGATCAGCACGTGGTCACCGGGCCCGACCTCACCGGCGGCCACCCCGTGGAGGCCGACGGCGAACGGCTCGACGAGCGGGGCGTAGAGGGCGGGCAGGTCGGCCGGCACCCCGAAGGCGTGCCCAGCCGGCACCACGGCCAGCTCGGAGAACCCGCCCCGGTCGGG
>DASXYV010000132.1:0-3257 GCA_036502305.1 Acidimicrobiales bacterium | reverse complement strand
ACGAACGTGGTGTGGGCCGAGGGCGGAAGGTGGTAGCGCTCGGAGACCACCGGCCGGATGTCACCCGCCGCCAGACGAAGCGGGGCCAGGTCGCCCTTCCAGCCCACGACGTCGAGGGGATGGAAGGGGTAGCGGATCTCGCTGATGGCGCCCTCGCGCAGCACCCGCACGACGAACTCGCCCTCCTCGTCGTGCGCCTCGGGCTCGGGGACCTCGACGATGGCCGGGTCGAAGAGCGCGTGGCGACCGAGCAGGCCCCGGTCTGGGAGCCCGATGGTCCCGCCCAACGCCTCGATGGTCAGCAGCCGGGTCGTGGTCACCGGTTCGAAGCGGTGGGTCGTGCTCCTCGGCACCAGCAGGTAGTCACCGGGTCGGTAGGCGAGGGGGCCGTACTCGGTCGACAGCCTCCCATCGCCCTCGTGCACGAGGTAGACCACGTCACCGTCGGCGTCCCGAAGGAACCAGGTCGCCACGGTCGCCGGTCTGGTCCACCACCCGATGCGCACGTCGTCGTTCACGAGGAGGGCGAGCGGGACGTCGTCCCCGGTGACAGGGCCCGCGGTCTCACCCAACCGGTTGGCGTCGAGGGCCATGGGTCGCAGCGGGCCGGAGATGCTGGTCCAGCCTGTCGGCGGGTGCAGGCGGTAGAGGTGGCTGGCAGCGGCGGAGAAACCCTCCCGGCCGTGCTCCTCTTCCACCGTTCCGGTCGGCAGGTTGGCGTGGGCCTGGCGGGACGCGCGGCCCTTCACCCATTGCGGTGGGAGCGATGACACGTGGCCTCCTTCACATCTCTTCGTCGGCCAGGGCGGCGACGAGGGGCAGGGCGCGATAGGGGATCTGCTCGGACAGGGCGATCACCGTCGTGCTCCGGCCGATGCCCTGCACCTCGAGGATGCGGTTGATGATGTCCTGGAGGTGCTCGTTGGTGCGAGCCGCCACTCGACAGTGCAGGTCGCCGGGTCCCGTGATGGCGTGGGCCTCGAGCACCTCTGGGACAAGTCGCAGGTGGTCGACGACGTCGCCGAGCCGTCCCTGGGTGATCTCCAGGTTGACGAAGGCGGTGACCTCGTAGCCGAGGGCACCGAGGTGGAGGTCGGGGCCGAAGCCGGTGACCACCCCACGGCTCACGAGCTTGTCGAGCCGGGCCTGGACCGTGCCCCGGGCAACGTCGAGGCGGCGGGCGAGCTCGAGGACGCCGGCCCTCGGCGCCTCGGCCAGCTGCACGATGAGGCGAGCGTCCAAGCGGTCGATCGTCCTGGCCAACACGCCCAGAGGGTAGCGGCGGAGGGCGCACCAGACAAGGCAGATTGACCAGTCTTTCGCGAAAGACTTGACCATTACCGTTGGTGAAGGCTTTTCTAGGGGTACAAGTTGTGGTACCAGATGCCGAGAGGAGGGACGATGACGCTTACCGGTTCACCCTCGACCGGCACGCGGCGCTGGCACGCCTTCCAGGGACAGGCGGACGAGGTGGTCGGTCGCCACCCTGTGGTCGTCGACAACCGCTACACCCGCTGGTTCGCCACCGGCGAGGCCAGTCGAGCGAATGTCCGCCACCTGACCGTGCAGTTCAGCGTGTTCAGCCACCTGTTCGTCGAGGCCCAGCTGCGCAAGGTGATCAACGCGCCCGACCTGGCGTCCTACCGGGCCGGGAAAGAGATCCTGATGAACGAGCTGGGCGTGCCGTTCCGTCAGCCTCGCGGGGCGAGAGACGACGAGGTCGAGGCCGACCTCGTCTCCACCGAGGGCAGCGTGGAGGGGGCGCGATTTCGGTTCCCGGCCGCCCACTTCGAGTGGCTGTTGCGCTTCGCCGAGCCCCTCGGCCTGGGGTTCGGCGATCTCGGGAAGCGGCGACAGGCCACGCCGGCTACCGCCTTCTTCTGCGACGAACTCCTTCGCATCTACGGCTCCGATGATCCATCCGTCGCC
Source organism: Acidimicrobiales bacterium (assembly GCA_036502305.1). GTDB lineage: Bacteria > Actinomycetota > Acidimicrobiia > Acidimicrobiales > AC-9 > AC-9. Next base: position 1,328 of record DASXYV010000132.1, on the reverse strand, counting down.
GCCGGTGCCTCGTATGCCGTGGAGCACTGGGCGGCGGCCGGGTTCTGGAAGGAGCTCATCGCCGGTCTTCGGATCTTCTCCGAGCGCGAGTGCCCGGGTCTGCCGTTGTCCTTCTGGACCTGGCACGACCGGGTCGAGGATCAGCACGCCGCCCATACCGCCGACGAGCTCGCCGAGGCGTTCTCGCAGCCGGGCTTCGACCAGGGCCGGTTCCTCGCCGGGGCCAGCGAGATGCTGGACGGGGTCGGAGCCTTCTGGGACGGGCTGGAACGGGACCGCCTCGAGCGGAGGACGCCATGAGTGCCATCCAGCTGGAGGGGTGGGACCACGTCGAGCTGTGGGTCGGCAACGCGCGCCAGGCCGCGCACTTCTTCGCCAGCGGGCTCGGCTTCGAGGTAGTGGCCTACGCCGGTCCCGAGACGGGCGTGCCCGACCGGGCTTCCTACGTCTTGGAGCAGGGCGCGCTCAGGCTGGTCGTGACGGGCGCCCTCCAGGCGTCGTCGCCGATCGCCGCCCATCACCGCGCCCACGGCGACGGCGTGCGTTCGCTGGCATTCGCCGTGACCGACGCGGCGGCCGCCTACGACGCGGCGCTGGCACGCGGCGGGGTCGGAATCGCCGGTCCGCGCACCGACGAGGACGCCAGCGGCAAGCTCGTGACGGCGACGATCGCCGCGTACGGTGACACTGAGCACACCTTCGTGGAGCGGACCGCCTACTCCGGCGTCTTCGCCCCCGGGTTCGAGTCCCGCCGGCTCCCCCCTCCGCCCGCGGGCGCGCCGGTTGGCTTGCGTGGCTTCGATCACGTCGTCGCAAACGTCGGACCGGGCGGCCTCGGTTGTTGGGTCGAGTTCTATGAGGAGGTGCTGGGCTTCGACCGCCTGGTCCACTTCGGTGACGATCAGATCTCGACCGAGTACTCGGCCCTGATGTCGACCGTGGTGTGGGATGGATCGCGGGTCGTCCTTCCCATCAACGAGCCTGCCCAGGGCCGACGGCGGAGCCAGATCCAGGAGTTCCTCGACTTCTACGGCTGTCCAGGCGTGCAGCATCTGGCCCTCGCCACCGACGACATCGTCGCCACTGTGGACGCCCTGCGACGACGGGGCCTGCGGTTCCTCGACGTCCCGGCCGACTACTACGACGACGTGCGACGGCGTCTCGGGGATCTCGACCTGCCGTGGGAGGAGCTCCAGCGCCTCGGCGTCCTCGTCGACCGCGACGAGGACGGTCACCTGCTGCAGATCTTCACCGAGAACGTCGGCGACCGTCCCACGCTGTTCTTCGAGATCATCCAGCGCCACGGGGCCCGGGGCTTCGGGGCCGGC
>DASXYV010000131.1:0-1519 GCA_036502305.1 Acidimicrobiales bacterium | reverse complement strand
GTACCTGAGCTGGAGGAGGCGGGACGACGACCGCGGAGGCAGAGCCGGAGCCGCCGAGGTTGGGGGTTGGATTGGTCGTCACGGGCCGGGTCCCGGCCACCGACGATCCGGGAGCGGCAGCGCCCGTCGGGATGGAGACGGGCACAGAGGTGCGCGCGGTCAGCGACCGACGAAGCTGGCCTTGCCCGGTCCCTGCTCGAGAAACGAGCGGACCCCGATGCCGGCGTCCTCGGTGCGGAACGACTCGACGAACAGGTCGCGCTCCAGCGCCAGGCCCTCGGCCGGCGGTCCGGCGAGCCCGTTGTCGACGGCTCGCTTGGCGAGTCCCTGGGCCACCACCGCGCCGCGGGCGAGCTCGGATGCCCACGACAGAGCGGCCTCGAGCACCTCGGGCGGTGGGACGACCCGATCGACCAGGCCGATGCGCTCGGCCTCGGCCGCGCCGACCTGCCGTCCGGTGAGGATCAGGTCCTTGGCCCGCGCCGCGCCGAGCTGACGTGCGAGCCGCTGGGTTCCCCCGCCACCGGGGATGATCCCCAGCAGGATCTCGGGCTGGCCCAGCTTGGCCGTGTCCGCGGCGACGCGGAAGTCACACGCCAGCGCCAGCTCGCACCCACCACCCAGGGCGTAGCCGCAGATGGCGGCGATCGTCGCCCGGGGGATGGCGGCCACGGCGTCGAGGGCGGCGTGAAAGGAGCCGGTGACCTCGGCGGCCTCCGCCGGCCCCCGGAGCTCGGAGATCTCGGCACCGGCGGCGAAGATCCGCTCGCCTCCCCAGATGACCACCGCGCCCGGGGGATCCATCGACAGCTCGGAGGCGACGGCGGCGAGCTGGCTGAGGACTTCCCGCGAGAGGGCGTTCATCTTCGGCCGATCGAGGCGGACAAGCGCCACCCCGTCGGCACGCCGCTCGACTGACACGTTCGGCTCGGGCATGCGAGGCACCGTACTCGCGCCGCTCGCTCCGGCCTGGCCGTCGCGCTCAGGCCCAGGCGGCCAGGCCTGTCTCGCTGGCGCTGGCCAGGTCATCGTGGGAGGGGACGACGCGTACGGTGAAGCCGTAGCGGCCAGGGTGCTCGCACGCGAAGGTCGCGGTGTAGCGGACGGCCGCGCCGTCGTCGCCCGAGACAGGTCCCACCGGGGACATGGGCGCGATCGCCGCCCCCGTGAGCTCGCCATCGGCACCGACCGGTCCGTGGGCAAGCTCCACGGTCACGTCGCCCTCGTCGAGCGAGCCGAGCACGACCACGGCGTCCACGCGGCGCTTGGCCCCGAGATCGGCCGGGGTGGCCTCCGAGTCGACCGTGACCACGTGCACGCCGGGCCAGGCGGCCGACACCTTCGCCTTCCAGTGGGCGAGGGCCCTGGCCCGCTCGTAGCTCGAGGCGGTGAGCGACTCGACCCGGCGGGCGGCGGGCTCGTACAGCTGCCGGGTGTAGTCGCGCACCATGCGGGGCGCCCCGACCCGGGGCCCGAGGGAGCCGAGAGACGACTTGATCCGGCGTACCCAGCCCGGGGA
>DASXYV010000130.1:0-1695 GCA_036502305.1 Acidimicrobiales bacterium | reverse complement strand
CTCGGCCCGCAGCTCGACGAAGGTTCCGGGGCGCGGATCGCCCCGAAAGGTGAGGCCTCCGTCGTCGCCGATGCCCACGCCCTTGAACAGGTTCAGCACCGGGGGGAGGTCGCCCCGCCGGAGGCCGTGCTTGGCGGCGGCCACGGCCAGCAGCTCGCGCGAGGCGGGCGTGGGGCCGGCGGCCGAGCCGTCGCCGTAGCGGCGCTCGTTGGCCCGCCGGTTGGAGCCGCCGCAGATCGCGTCGTGCCGCTCGCTGGTGTCCGCCACGAGCGTCAGCAGCACCCGTCCCATGTCCGAGAGCACCAGGGCGCCGGGACCGAGGTAGGCCTGCCACTGGACCTTCACGGTGTCGGCCACGTTGAGGCGCTCGTGAGGACGTCCGGCCGCGAAGACCAGGAGCTGCACGCAGGCGTCGCCGTCAGCGTCGGTGATGCGGACCACGGTGTCCCGGGCCAGCAGCCGGCTGGTGTACCCGCCGCACCCGATCGTCTCGTCCCAGACCACGTCGTCGCCGGCGATGCCGTCCGGCAGGTCGGTGGCGGCGGTGGCGGGCACGGTGAGTCCCGGTCCCACGCCGACGTCGCCGACCCCGGAGGGCACTGCCGCCTGGCGGCGGGCGTGGTCGCGAGCCGCCGCCAGCGTGGCGGTCTCGCTGGTCGGGCGATCTGGATCCTGGTCGGGTTCTTCTTCTTTCGATACCACGTCGAAAGGGAGTGTCGCCGGGAGCGCTCCTGGGGGCAAGCCTCTGGGGCAAGAGTTCACGGAGCTGAAACGGCCGCCTACCCTGCGACCGGTGACCCGGGAGCCCGAGACTGGAACCCGGCGACGTCGGACCGGGCGTCCCCGCCGGGACGGCACGCAAGTGGTGGGAGACCCGACGACCGAGATCCTGGCCGTGGCCGGGCGGCTGTTCGGCGAGCTCGGGGTCGAGGCCACCACCATGTCCCGCATCGCCTCCGAGGTGGGCCTGGGGCAGTCGTCGCTCTACTACTACTTCCGGAGTCGGGAGGAGGTGGTCGCCGCCCTGGTGGCCACCGCCAACGTCGTCCCTCTGGAGCTGATCGACCGGGTCACCTCGTCGGCGGGCTCCGTGGCCTCGAAGCTCTTCCGCTTCGTGCGCAGCGACGTCGAGGTGCTGTGCGCCCTGCCCTTCGACATCAACGAGATCCACCGGATCGCCGCCCGCGAGCGGGCGAGGTTCGACGGCTACTGGCGGGAGCGGGCCCGCCTGGAACGTCGACTCTCGGCCTTGGTGCGGGAGGGTGTCGCCGCCGGTGAGCTCCGCCCGGTCGAGCCCCGCCTCACCGCTCTGAGCATCCTGGCCAACGACGAGGGCACCCAGAACTGGTTCCGAGTGGGGGTCCGCTACTCGCCCTCCAAGTCCGCTCGGGCCATGGCGACGCTCACCGTGGCGGGCCTCCTGGCCACCCCCCGCACCATCGACGACGTGATCGACGAGGTGGCCGCGTTGGGGTCCTGACCAGCGGGTCGGGCACGAGGTTTCGAAGGGACATCGAAACAGTTACGCCTCGTTCTCAGGCACGAAACGCGCCGGTAACAGGCCGTCCCTACGGTTCCCGACAGAGCCCGGGTGCCATGCCCGGAGAGAGTCGAGGAGCGCCGCGTGACCCGAGTCGGAACCGCCAGACGAACGGCACTGGTCGGATTGGTGGCGGTGCTGGCGCTGGTGGCGGC
>DASXYV010000129.1:0-4164 GCA_036502305.1 Acidimicrobiales bacterium | reverse complement strand
GGCGGGCGCGGTCAAGCGAATGGCTGGGGTCGCTCCGCAGCGCGCCGTCCCGCCGCTGGCCGATCAGAGCTTCGGGCGTTGGTTCGCCCGCCGCCCCAGGCCGGCCTGGAGACCGGGCCGGCGCCCGGTGCTGCTGCTGCCCGACACCTTCAGCAACTTCTTCCACCCCGAGGTCGACCGGGCCGTGGTCACGGTGCTGGAGGCCGCCGGGTTCGAAGTCCTCGTGCCGCCGCGGGTCGTGTGCTGTGGGCGACCGCTCTACGACTACGGAATGCTGGCGACCGCCCGCCGTCTGCACGCCCAGTTGCTCGACGTGCTCCGACCGATGATCCGCGCAGGCGTGCCAATCGTGGTCGCGGAGCCCAGCTGTTGCGCCTCTATCCGTGACGAGCTCGGCGAGCTGGCGCCTGACGACCCCGATGTGTCGCGCCTGGCCCGCCAGACCCACACGTTGGGCGAGCTGCTCCAGGTGCACGCCCCCGACTGGGAGCTTCCGGCCGGTGACAGCGATGTCCTCGTGCAGGGTCACTGCCATCAGCGAGCCGTGACGGGCATGGGCGACGAGACGGCGGTGCTGGACCGCATGGCTGTCGATTGGGACATGCCCGACAGCGGGTGCTGCGGGCTGGCGGGCTCGTGGGGCTTCGAGGCGGAGAAGTACCAGCTCTCGATGGCGATCGGCGAGCGGGTCCTGTTCCCGGCGGTGCGGGACGCCGATCCCGCCGCGGTGGTGATGGCCGACGGGTTCAGCTGCCGGACCCAGATCGAGCACGGCACCGGTCGGCGGGCGGTGCACCTCGCCCAGCTGATCGAGTCGCGCCTGGCCGGCGCTCACTGAGGAGGGACCCTGAGGCGAGCGATCGGCCGCAGCCGCTGTGCGGCCGGATTCGCGTCTGCGCAGGTCGCGGGGCTAGCATCGGCAGTCCGACCATGACCCAGAGCGTCGAAGGTGTGAGCTACCTGGCTGCGTTCGGCGGCGGCGTCGTCTCGTTCGCGTCCCCGTGCGTGCTACCTATCGTCCCCGCCTACTTGTCGGTCATCACCGGCCTCGATGTGGCCGAGGTGCGATCCGGCGCCCGACAGCATCTGGGCCGGATCACCCGAGACACCAGCTTGTTCGTCGCCGGCTTCTCGGTGGTGTTCATCCTTCTGGGACTGTCGGCGACGGCGGTCGGGCAGGTGCTGTTCCGCAACCACCTGCTGCTCACCCGCCTGTCGGGCGCCGCCGTCCTGGCGATGGCCCTGTTCCTGGTCGGCTCGGTGGTGCTCAGCTCCCGCGCCGGCCTCCCGGGCCGGCTCAGCTCCCGGGCCGGCCTCCCGGGCCGGCTCAGCTCCCGGGCCGGCGTCCCCGGTCGGTCCAACTCTCGGGCGCTGTGGATGTACGGCGAGGCCCGGTTCCATCCCAGCCCGTCCCGGCTTGGTCCCCTGGCGGCACCCGTGGCCGGAGCCGCCTTCGGCTTCGGGTGGACCCCGTGCATCGGGCCCATCCTGGCCTCGGTCCTGGCCGTCGCCGCCTCGCAGGGGCGCTCTCTCGAGGGTGCGACGCTGCTGGCCTTCTACTCCCTCGGGCTCGGCGTGCCGTTCCTGGTCACCGGATTGGCCTTCGGCCGCCTCGCTGGCGCCTTCGACTGGGTCAAGCGACACTTCGCCGTCCTCACGTTCTCCTCGGCCGTGGTGCTCGCCGGCTTCGGGATCCTGCTCGCCCTCGACCGCCTTACCTGGGTGACGACCCAGCTTCAGACGGCCCTCCAGGCCGTGGGGCTCGGCCGACTGGTGTCCCTGGGGTGAGCCCACGGCCCGGGAGGCCGGCTCGAGAGCACGTAGTGTGACGCCATGACGGCTCTGCCGCTTCCGGTGGTCCACGACGCCGACTCGCACGTCATGGAGCCGCCCGACTGGTTCGCGGCCTACGCCGATCCGGGTCTCAGCGGGCGTCTGCGGCCGGCGTACGACCTCAACCGAGCCGAGCGTCAGGAGTTGCAGAGCCACCAGAAGCTGCACGCCGACCCGGCCTACCGCGCCGAGGAGGAAGACCAGGTCTGGCTGCGCAAGAACTGGCGGGCCACCGGGTCGCTGATCGCCGAGGACCGGTCGAGGGCCCTGGACCTGCTTGGCTTCGCCAGCCAGCTCGTGTTCAACACCTTCACCAACAAGGAGCTGGTGCGGGTCGAGCACGGTGGTGACGTCGACTATGCCTACGGCCTGGCCCGGGCGCACAACCGGGCCATGGTGGACTTCTGCTCCGCCGACCATCGGCTGCTGGCCGTGGGCTACGTCCCCTTGGTCGACTTCGAGCTGGCCGCAACGACGGCGGCGGATGCCATCGAGGTCGGCTGCAAGGCGCTCATGATCCCTTCTGCGTGCCCGCCCGGCCATAGCCCGAGCCATGTCGCGCTCGATCCGGTGTGGGCTCAGGCCCAAGAGGCGCGGCTGCCGGTCGTCTTCCATGTCGGCGGCGGCGGGCGCCTGCTCGACCCGAGCTACTTCGAAAACGGGCTCCCGCCCGTCCCCGACTTCCACGGTGGTGACGGCAACTTCCGCTCGATCGACTACATGGCCATCCCGTATCCGCCCATGCAGACCCTGGCGACGATGATCATCGATGGCGTGCTGGACCGGTATCCGGAGCTGCGGGTGGGCGTGATCGAGCAGGGTGCGTCCTGGGTGCCGGGCTGGATGCGGTCGATGGACTCCGCCGCCACCGCCTTCATGCGCAACGAGGAGCGCCTCCAGCGCCTGTCCCTCAAGCCCAGCGAGCTGGTCCGAAGGCAGGTCCGGGTGACGCCCTACCCCCACGAGGACGCCGGCTGGATCATCGAGAACGCCGGTGAAGAGGTCTGCCTGTTCTCGTCCGACTATCCACACGTCGAGGGCGGGCGCAATCCCCTGGGGCGCTTCGAAGCGTCCCTCGCCGGGCTCCCGCAAGCGGCCAAGCAGCGCTTCTACTGCGACAACTTCGCCGACCTGATGGGCCCGCACCTGCCCGGCTGAGGGACGGGCACCACCTCGGCGGGCCGGTCAGGCTGGGTCGGCCTCGGGCCGGAGCCGCCTGGCGTCCACCCATCCCGACCATCCGTCGGCGGACAGGACGTTGGCCCACCGCCCGCGGTGCTCGACGACCCGCACGGCCAGATCGGGATCGAGGCTCATCACGTCGCCGGCATCGGCCACAGGTATGGCTCTGGCCATGATGCCCTCCGGTGGCACCCGATGGGTCGGCTTCCATTGCGCCGGGGGTTGGCGCGGGCCCACCTGCGGCGCCGCCCCCGGCACCGGCTCTGTCACCTCTCCATCGGGATCAGGTGGGCCATCGGGATCAGCCGGGCCATCGGGATCAGCCGGGCCATCGGGATCGGACGAGAGCGTCACCCACCCCGTGGCTCCGGGCGCCCCGGCATGGGCGAACGACAGGTCGGGCGCGACGACCGGACGGGGCGGGATGACGGGGATAGGCGGGCCATGACCACGCCGGCTGTCACGCCGGCGGTCCCGCCAGAGGCTGGCCAGACCGACGGCGCCCGAGACGACGGCGACGGTCAGGAGGAGCCCGACCAGCCAGAGGGCGAGAGTCGTGGTGGTGGACCGCGCCGAGCCATGCTTCGGGCTCTTGGCCGACTGGTCTGCCAGCGGCGTGATCGGACCCACCCGATCGGGGGTGACGGTCACCTCGCTGCCGGCTGAGAGCTGGAAGGTCCGCAGGGAGGGGTTCACCGGCGCCACCTCGACGGTGTCCTGGGTCACTCCGACCGTGCTGGTCCTGGTCGTGGGGTCGTCACCGATGGTGAAGTCGGTCCCCTTCACGGTGACCGCCAGGGCTTCGGTCGACGCCACGAAGCTGTACCACCCCTTCTCGGCCGACGGGAACCAGAAGCGGGCGAAGCCCTGCTGCACCCGCAGCGTCGGCGTCGGGTTGGTATCGATCGAGATCGTGGTCGCGACCCGAGGAACCGACCGGTGACCGCTGACGAAGATCCGGGGCGTGGCGTCGTAGATGTCCGTCATACCGCCTTGCAGCCAGCGAATGGTGGCCGGGTGCACTGCGGAGGACGAGCCACCTGAGGCCGTGGTGCTCAATTGGTCGCCCCGTTGAAGGCTCTGGCCCACCTGGGCCGGGCTTTCGGCCCCGTCGGTGCTCCGTACCAGCAGGCCGTCGCCGGTGCTCAC
>DASXYV010000128.1:0-3344 GCA_036502305.1 Acidimicrobiales bacterium | reverse complement strand
GATCGTGCTGCGCATGTCCGACTCGCTGACCGGCCCGTGGAGCGCTCCCCAGGTGGTCGTGACCAGTGCGCAGTTTCCGCAGCCGTACGCCCCCTACATCACGCCGCTCTGGAACGACGGTCCGGACATCTACTTCACGATGTCGGTCTATGACCACTACCAGGTGTACCTGATGCACACATCGCTACGCCCCGCTACCCCGGCCGCGCCGCCCCGGACGGCGACGCCGGTGGCTCCCTCTACCACCGCGCCGCCGACCACGAGCCCGTTCGAGCACGGCGCCGGTGATGTGCCCGCCGGCCCATAGCGTCGTCCGGCCCCAGCCTCATCCGGCCCTAGCCTCGTCCGGTATGGCAAGCGGACGCCCCGTCGCCCTGGTGACCGGAGCCAGTCGGGGCATCGGTAAGGCGACGGCCCTCGACCTCGCGGCCGGAGGATTCGACGTCGCCGTGGCGGCGCGCACGGCCGTGGATGGCCGCGGACGCTCGGACACCGATCCCGGGCTGACGCTGCCCGGCGGTCTCGACACGACGGTCGCGCAGGTCGAGCGCGAGGGAGGTGCGGGCCTCGCCGTCGCCGTGGACCTGCTGGACCGACCGGCGGTGCTGGGTGCCGTGGCCGCCACGGTCGAGCGGTTCGGCCGCCTCGATGTGCTGGTCAACAACGCCATCTACCAGGGCCCCGGCACCCTGGCCCGTTTCGCGGAGGTGACCGACGACGAGCTCTGGGCCCTGCTCGAGGGCAACGTCGTCGCCCAGCTGGCACTGATACGAGCGGCGCTGCCTCATCTCGTCGAACGCGGCGGGACGATCGTCAACCTCGTGTCGGGCGCCGGCCACCTGCAGCCGCCGGCCAAGGTCGGCGAGGGAGGTTGGAGCCTCGGCTACGCCATGAGCAAGGCGGCGTTCGGCCGGGTGGCGCCCGTGCTGCACGTCGAGTACGCCGAGCTGGGCGTGCGTGTGTTCAGTGTCGACCCGGGGTGGACCATCACCGAGCGGACGGTGGCGGCCGGTCGGGCGGCACAGTACAGCCGGCGCTTCACACCGGGCACCCCCGACGTGATCGCCCGCGCCATCCGCTGGCTGGTCACCGACGCCGAGGCCGACGCGCTGCGCGGGAAGGCGGTCATGGCCCAGGACGAGGTGCAAGAGCGGCAGCTGCTCGGACGGTGGCCGCCTCCCATCTCGCAGGACCGTCCGTGGGAGGAGCGGGATCGAGAGACCTGAGGTGCTCGCCGCGAGGGTCATCGCCTGCGTCCCTCGCCGGGACCGAACAGGTATCCCGCGACCGACCGGGCGATTCGCTCCGGGTCCTTCCCCAGCTTGGCCGGAAGGTCAGGCCCTCCTCGGCGGACCGCCGACCCGGTCGGGAGGGCCGACGGTCCGCGTGCAGGAGAGAGCTGGTTGGTGAGACCGGGAGGCGAGCTCACGGTGCCGAGCTGCAGCATGTCAGGGGCAGGTGACGGCGACTCAACCAGGAACCGAACTGGTGGTGACCGATGACCGAAGGTTCGGAAACCGGACCTGACGCGCCACTCCGTCCGATATCAGGCGGGAGCTCTGTCGCCCGTTCGGCGTCCATGACCGGCGGTCCGGTACCTCTTGGAGGGCCCCCAGCGGCTTCACAGGTCGCTCCCAGGGGCGAGGGCCACACTGGAGAGATACGACGCGATCGGAATACGGCCGCGCCCGGGCGGTGCTGAACCAGGGGGAAGAACATGGGAGCCTCGTAGAAATGGGAGAAGAGAGGACGGAGGGGCCGCCGACGTCCGAGATGCCCCGGTGGCACGAGCCCACTGGCACGGTGCCGGCCTGGGACCCTCACTCGGCGTACGGCGACCCCGGTGGTTCCGGCAGTGGCGGGTCGGACGACAGCGGCGGTGGCGGCTACGGCGGTGGCGGCTACGGCGGTGGCGGCGGCTACGGCGGTGGTTGGGACCACGGCTCGCCCTACGGATCCTGGGGTCCTCCCCCCCGTCAACGCCCGCCGGGGCCTCGCCGGGTGTGGCTGGCGGTGCTGGCCGTGCTGGCGGCGACCATCGTCCTCATCGGGGGAGTCGGGAGCGCCATCGCCTTCGCCATCCGCGGTCTGAGTGGCATCTCGAGCTCGACCCCGGTGACCGCGTCGCCCCAATCCTCTTCCTCGACGGCCGGCGTCCCCAACGGGCTGGACGCCTCGGCGATCGCCTCACGGGTAGACCCGGCGATCGTGGACGTCACCTCGAATCTCGCCGGGCATGGCGGCGGCGCGGCGGGGACCGGCATGGTCCTCACACCCTCCGGGGAGGTGCTCACCAACAACCACGTGATCGAGGACTCGTCGAGCATCACCGTGAAGATCAACGGAAAAGGTCGCAGCTACACGGCCAAGGTGCTGGGCACGGACGCGACAGACGACGTCGCCCTGCTGCAGATCCAGGGCGTCTCGGGTTTGGCGACGGTGACCCCTGGTGACTCCTCCAAGGTGGCGGTCGGCCAGCCCGTGCTCGCCATCGGCAACGCCCTCGACCTCCAGGGACCCCCGACCGTGACCCAGGGCACCGTGTCGGCGCTCGGCCGGACGATCACCGCCAGCGGCGGGACCGGCGGCTCGGAGACGCTGAACGGACTGATCCAGACGGACGCGCCGATCAGCCCGGGCAACTCCGGGGGCCCGCTCGTCGACGGGTCCGGGCATGTCATCGGCATCACCACGGCAGCCGCCACCGGCGGCGCCCGGCAGCAGTCGTCATCGAGCTCCTCGTCCAACGTCGGCTTCGCCATCCCCATCAACAGCGCCCTGTCTGTCGCCAAGCAGATCGAGAGTGGGCACGGCGGGGGCAACGTGCAGGTCGGCGGCCGGCCCTTCCTCGGGGTCGAGGTCAGCAGCGCCGGTGGGCAGTCCGGCTCGAACAGGGATCCCTTCGGTGGCGGTTTCGGAGGCTCCGGCGGCCAGGCGCCTGTCAGCTCCGGGGCCCTCATCCAGGGTGTCGAGTCCGGCAGCCCGGCCGACTCGGCGGGGCTGGCGGCTGGCGACGTCATCGTCTCCCTCGGCGGGAAGACCGTCGACTCGGCCAGCTCCCTGAGCTCCGCCATCAGCCCCCACCACGTCGGGGACAAGGTGGACGTCGGCTGGGTCGACCAGTCCGGCCAGCACCACACCGCGACCGTGCAGCTGACCCCCGGACCTCCTGCCTGACCACGACCAACGGGGCGGGCCAATCCGCCGGGACATAATGGGCGCTCTCCACGAGCGAGGAGCTGGCGCCGATGCCCATCGTCCTGGTCCACGGTGTACCGGAGACAACCGCACTGTGGGACCCGCTGCGCGCCCACCTCGGTCGCAGCGACATCGTCGCCCTGCCG
>DASXYV010000127.1:0-8232 GCA_036502305.1 Acidimicrobiales bacterium | reverse complement strand
GGCCGAGGTGATCCGCGGCCACCTCGACGTGACCGGTCCGGTCACGGTGGACGACCTCGCGGAGCGGACGGCGTTGTCGGCCGGCACCGTGCGCATCGCCCTCGGCCGCCTGGAGGCCGAGGGTTTCGCAATCCGCGGCTCGTTCGACCCCGGGGTCGGCAGCGAGGAGCAGTGGTGCGCCCGGCGGCTTCTCACCCGCATCCACTCCTACACGCGGACCCGGCTTCGGCAGGAGATCGATCCGGTCACGGCTCAGGACCTCATGCGCTTCCTCCTGCGGTGGCAGTACGCGACCCCTGGGGCACAGCGCCAAGGCCGGCGGGGCGTGCTGGCGGTCGTCGATCAGCTCCAGGGATTCGAGGTGGCCGCCGGGGCGTGGGAGGAGGCCGTCTTCCCAGCTCGCGTCGAGGGATACCAGTCGGCGTGGCTGGAGGATCTGTGCCGGTCGGGCGAGGTGGCATGGGGTCGGCTGAGTGTGCGGTCACAGGACCTGGAGGCGTCGCCCCGGCGGGGCGCGGCCACACCGTCACGTGCCACTCCCATCACCTTCGCCGTCCGCGAGGATCTGCCGTGGTTGCTCCAGGCGGCCCGGGGCGACATGGAGCCCGCCCAGCCCGCCCACGGGGCGGCCCGGGAGGTGCTCGAAGCCCTCCAGGCCCGGGGAGCGCTGTTCCATTCGGAGCTGCGGGCGTACACCCGGCGGCTTCCCGTCGAGGTGGAGGAGGGCCTGTGGGACCTGGTGTCGCGGGGCCTCGTCACCGCCGACGGGTTCCAGGCTGTTCGCTCCCTCCTCTCGGCCAGGGAGATGTGGCGCCGCCGCCAGCACGGCCAGGAGCGGCGGCGAGCCCTCGGCCGGCGCCGGGCTTCGGCGTGGCGGGAGGGCGGAGAGGGCCGGTGGGCCCTGCTGCCTGACGTCGCAGCCGTCGACGACGCCGACGCCCTGGCCGAGACGGTGGCCGAGCAGCTGCTCGCCCGCTGGGGTGTCGTCTTCTGGGATCTGATGACCCGCGAGAACTTGGCTGTGCCCTGGCGCGAGGTGATCCGGGCCCTGCGCCGCATGGAGGCGAGAGGTCTCATCCGCGGCGGGCGCTTCGTCTCGGGCTTCGTGGGTGAGCAGTATGCGCTGCCCGACGCCGTCGAGGAGCTCCGTCGGTTGAGGCGGACCCAGCGGAGTGGCGAGGTGGTCCGCATCAACGCCGCCGACCCGCTGAACCTGGTGGGCATCGTCGTTCCCGGCGCCCGAGTCCCGGCCGTTCGGTCGAACTGGGTGCTGTACCGCGATGGCTTGCCCGTGGACCCCGGGCTCACGGGCCCGGCGCCCGCCGTCCGACGGTCGCACGGTAGGTTCGAGGTCGGAGAGGGTTAGCAATCGGGAGGAGATCCCAAATGGGGGTATTCGACAAGGCCAAGGCAAAGGCCGACGAGCTGGCCGGGAAGGCGCGGGAGGCAGCGGACGAGCGAGATCTCTCGGGGAAGGTCGACAAGGCCGGTGAGAAGACCGGGGAGCTGGCCTCCAAGCTCGAGGCCAAGGCCGACGAGCTCGCCGGCAAGGCCCAGAACGCGGCGGCTGACCGCAAGGACAAGATGTCGGGAGCGATCGGCAAGGCGGCGAAGACCGCAGACGACAAGACCAAGGGCAAGTACCACGACAAGATCGCCAAGACGGCGGACAAGGCCCAGGGGTACGTCGAGCGCATCGAGCGACGCGACGAGGGCGGTGGGTCGAAGGGCGAGGGCGACCAGAGCCCGCCCGGCACGGGGGGTCAGTAGCGCCGAGGCGATCGCTGCTATCTGAGCGGCACCACCGGTGCCGCCTCGGAGATCGTGGCGGTGATGGCGCCCAGCTGCTCGACGTCGAGACGGACCTCGTCGCCCGGACGGAGCCACGGATACCGCTCGATGCCGTGGAGACCAGACAGCTCGAGGATGCAGCCGGTACCGACGGTGCCGCTCCCGAACACGTCGCCGGTCTCCACCCTGGTGCCCCGGGAGGCGTAGGCCAGCATCTGTCCGAAGGACCAGTACAGGTCGGCCAGATTGCCGCGGCTGTACGGGACCCCGTTGACAGAGGCGGTCATGTCCAGGTCGTAGGCGTGGCCTCGGCGCCGTGACTCGAGCTCGTCGGGTGTGACCAGGACCGGACCGAGCGAGGTGGCCGAGTCCTTGCCCTTGGCGGGTCCGAGGAGCTGGAGCATCTCCCGCATCTGGAGGTCGCGCGCGCTCCAGTCGCACATGACCGTGTAGCCGGCGATGTGCGCCTCGGCCCCTTCAGGCGAGAGGTTCGTCCCGGGCCGGCCCACGACGGCGGCGATCTCCAGCTCGAAGTCGAACTGCGAGCTGCCCGGCGAGACGGGAACGTCGTCGTGGGGACCGCAGACCGCCGCCGGGTTGGTGAAGTAGAAGACGGGCAGCTCGTACCAGTCGGGGTCGACCTCCTGGCCCAGGCGCCGGCGGCTGTTGGCCACGTGGGACTCGAAGGCCATGAAGTCCCGGATCGACGGGGGCACCGGGACCGGTGAGCGGAGATGGGCGCCGCTGAACGGGACGATCTCGAGGGGGCTCGATACCGCCTGCTCGGCTGCGGCGCGCATCGCTGCCTCGTCGCCGAGCAGGTCGAGCAGGTTCGGCGGCTCCTGGAGCCCGTGGATCTCGTCGTCGCGGACCAGTCCCGGGCGATCGGCACCGAGGGTCGGCGACGCGTACGTGACCCAACGCATGCTCGACACCCTCTCCGCCCTGGGGCGAAGATAAACCCCGTGATCCCTTATGAGCGAGGACTCCATGTCGTCGGCCCCGACGTCTTCGGCTACCTGCAGCCCGACGGCGGCTGGGGTTGGAGCAACGCCGGGCTGGTGCTCGGTGGCGACGAGGCGCTGCTGGTCGACACCCTGTTCGATCTGCGCCTGACCGGCGAGATGCTGTTTGCGATGCATGGCCAGCTGGCGGGGCGGCCGATCTCCACGGTGGTGAACACCCACGCCAACGGCGATCACTGCTTCGGCAACGAGCTGATCCCCGCGGCAGAGGTGATCGCGTCACGGGCGGCGGCGGCGGAGATCTCCGAGGCCCCGCCCGGGCTCCTCGGACAGCTGGTGGCCGCCGACCTCGACGAGCCCGTGGCGGGCTTCGTGAAGGCTGCATTCGGCCCCTTCCGCTTCGACGAGATCACGCTGCGGTCGCCGACCCGGACCTTCGACGATCGGCTCGACCTCGACGTCGGGGGCCGCCTGGTGGAGCTCATCGAGGTCGGGCCCGCGCACACCCGCGGCGATGTGATCGTCCACGTCCCCGATGCCGGGACGGTGTTCACCGGCGACATCCTCTTCGTGGGGGTCACCCCGGTGATGTGGGCCGGTCCGATCGCCAACTGGATCGCGGCGTGCGATCGCATCACCGCGCTCGGCGCCGAGACGATCGTCCCGGGCCACGGTCCGGTCACCGACGCCAGTGGCGTGAGTGGGGTGCGCGCCTACCTGGAGTGGGCTCGGGACGAAGCGACACGCCGGTTCGAGGCGGGGATGTCCGCTGCCGACGCCGCACGCGACATCGACCTCGGCCCGTTCGCCGGCTGGGTGGACCCCGAGCGCATCATCGTCACCGTCGACAGCATCTACGGGGAGCTCGACCCCACGCGGGAGCGGTCGGGCGTCCTGGAGCTGGTCGAGGCGATGGCCTCGTATCACTGACGTGCCATGAGGTGGCCGCCCCGACGACGTCGTGCGGTGATCGCCGGCGCGGGCCTGGTCGCTGCGCTCGCCGTCGTCTCGTGCGGCTCCGGTTCCAACGGGGCCTCGACGAGCGCGAGCACGGCGTCGACGGTGGCGACGACCCAGCGGCCGCCGGCGGGGCCCTTCGCCGTCGGCACGCTGGTCCGCACGCTCGTGGACACCAGCCGGCCCACGGCGGCGCAGGGCGGCACCCCAGGCAAGTCCAGCCGCACGCTCGTGACGACCATGCTGTATCCGGCGCTCGGCCAGCCCGGGCCGGCGGCGCGGCCGAACGCCCCACCGGACACCGCCGCCGGACCGTTCCCGCTCGTCGTGTTCGCCCCCGGGAGCGGGGGCGCGCCGGCTGAGTTCGGGGCCCTGCTCAGGTCGTGGGCCGAGGCGGGGTACGTCGTCGCCGCTCCCGACTTCCCGCTGACCGGTTCCCACGCCCCGGGTGGCTCGGTCGTCGCCGACTACGTCAACCAGCCCGGTGACGTCCGGTTCGTCATCGACCAGATGCTGCGAGCCCCGCCGGTCGAACTGGCCGGCCTTGTGGACGGCGGGCGTGTCGGGATGGCCGGGTACTCGCTCGGAGGCGTGACGGCCATGGGCGTGGCCTTCAACACCTGCTGTCTCGACCCCCGGGTGAAGGCCGTCGTCGTGATGGCCGGATCACCGCTGCCCTTCGCCGGGGGCGTCTACTACGGCCGCGTCGCGTCGCCCCCGGCGCTGTTCGTCCAGGGCTCTGCCGACCAGACGGTGGTCCCCGACACGAGCGTCCTGGCGTACAACCGGGCACGGCCGCCGAAGGCGCTGGTGACGATCGTCGGCGGCACGCACACCAGCCCGTACCAGGGCGACCAGCTCACGCCCCAGGTCGACCTGGTCGCTCGGGTGTCGGTCGACTTCCTGGACCGTTACCTCGAGGGACGACCAGCCGGCGTCACCCAGCTGCGCCAGGCCGTCGCCTCATCCGGCGGCCTGGCCACGCTGCGCGAGTCAGGACTCTGAGGTCGTCCCGGCTATCGTTTGGCGAAGAATCATTTGAGGGGCGAACGATCACCGGTGACGATGGGGCACGTGAACGGCAAGGAGGCAGGTGATCGTCCGGCGGCCGCTCGGCCGGGCCCGGCGGGCGACGGGCAGATCATCAGGACGGTCGACCTGACCAAGGTGTACCCCGGCACGGACTTCAAGGCGGTGGACGCGCTCAACCTCTCGGTCGGCGCCGGCGAGATCTTCGGCCTCCTCGGCCCCAACGGCGCGGGGAAGACGACGACGGCGGGGATGCTCAGCACCCGGGTGATCCCGACCAGCGGCGAGGCCTATGTAGCGGGGATCGACGTCGTCGCCCACCCAGCCCTCACCAAGCAGGTGATCGGCGTGGTGCCCCAGGAGAACACGCTCGATCGGGCCCTCAACGTGTGGGAGAACCTCTTCTACCACGGCCGGTTCTTCGGCATGTCGAGCAAGGACGCCCGGTCCGCCGCCGACTTCATGCTCGACCTGTTCCAGCTGTCCAAGTGGGGGCAGGCGTCGGTCTACGCCCTCTCGGGGGGCATGGCCCAGCGCCTCATGGTGGCTCGAGCCATCCTGCACCGGCCGGCGATCCTGTTCCTGGACGAGCCCACCGCGGGCCTTGACCCCCAGAGCCGCATCGCCCTGTGGGAGATCCTGTCCCTGCTGCACGACGGCGGGCAGACGATCCTGCTCAGCACGCACTACATGGAAGAGGCCGACCAGCTGTGCGACCGGTTGGCGATCATCGACCACGGCCGCATCCTGGCCCTGGACACGCCGGCGGGCCTCAAGGCCAGCGTGGGGGCAGACACGATCGTCACGGTGAGCGCCAGCGGCGACCTCGCCTCCCTGGCTGACCTGCTCGAGCGCGAGGTGGACGGCGTGACTCAGACCCACCAGGTCGACGGCACGGTGCGGCTCCACGTCAAGGGGGCCTCGCGCGTCCTGCCCCAGGTGGTGACGGCGGCCGAGCGGGGCGGGTTCGAGGTCAACGACCTGTCGGTCGCCGAGCCCACCCTGGAGACCGTGTTCATCAACCTGACCGGAAAGGAGCTGCGCGACTGATGGCCACGATCAGCGTCGAGGCACCCTCTGGCGTGGTGACCCACCCCACGCGTTCGGCGGTGAAGGCCAGCCGGGCCGCGTTCGTTGCCCTCCTCCAGCGCGACCTGGCCGTCCTGCGCAAGGACCTCGGCCTGTTCCTGGGGCGGACGGTCATCCAGCCGTTTCTGCTGGTGTTCGTGTTCCTGTACGTCTTCCCGACCATCGGCCAGGGCATCGGCGGCGGCCGAGGGACGGCAGGCGAGTCGGCGTTCGCCACCATCCTCGTCGCCGGGGTGGTCGGCCTGTCGATCATGTTCCAGGGCATCCAGTCCGTCGCTCTCCCCATGGCGACCGAGTTCGGCTACACCAAGGAGATCCAGGACCGGGTGCTCGCACCACTCCCGGTGACGCTCGTCGCCGTGGGAAAGGTCACGACCGGTGCGATCCAGGGACTCATCGCAGCCCTCATCGTCTTCCCCATCGCCTCCGTGGTGCACGCCAAGAACGTGACCGCCCACCTCGCCATCCACTGGCCCGTCGTGGTGACGCTCATCCCGCTGACCTGCGTCATGTGCGCCAGCCTCGGTCTGCTCATCGGCTCCCGGGTCGAGCCCCGCAACATCGGGGCCATCTTCGGGTTCCTCGTGCTTCCCATGACGTTCCTCGGTGGCACCTACTACCCCTGGACGAGCCTCTCCGGCCTGAAGATCGGGGGATGGTCGTGGCTCCAGACGGTGGTGCTGGTCAACCCCCTCATCTACGTCACGGAGGGGTTCCGGGCCGCGCTGACCAAGGCGCCCCACATGCACCTGTACATCATCTATCCGGTGCTCATCGGGTTCTGCGCCGTCTTTCTGTGGTACGGCTTCCGGCACTTTCGCAAGCGGGTGCTCGCCTAAGGCTCTAGGGCGCCAGGCGCTCGAGGACCCAGCCGTCACCGTCGCGGCGGTACCGAAGGCGGTCGTGGAGCCGGTCCTCCTGGTGGTGCCAGAACTCGATCCAGTCGGGCACGACCCGGTAGCCACCCCACGTGGGCGGGCAGGGGACCTCTCCTGTTCCAAAGTGCTCGACGAGCTCGGCGACCCGGTCCTCCAGCACGGGGCGACCGGGGATGACGGCGCTCTGGGGTGACGCCCACGCCCCGATCTGGCTGGCACGGGGGCGCGTCCGCCAGTAGTCCTCGGTCTCCTGGCGGGAGACGGTGTGGACGGCCCCGCCCACCCGGACCTGGCGGTCGGGGGGCCAGTGGAAGACCAGAGCGGCCCGGGGATTGGCGTCCAGGTCCGACGCCTTGGCGCTCTCGTAGCTGGTGTAGAACACGAATCCCCGGTGGTCGACCTCCTTCAGCAGGACCACGCGCCCGGACGGCGCACCATCCGGCGTCCCGGTTGCCACCACCATGGCGTCAGTGGCGGCCTCCTGGTGCCAGCGTCGGAACTGCCGAATGGGGTCGGGGTCGAGATCCTCTTCCCGCAAGATGGCCATGCCACGATTCTGAGCCCCTTGGTGGTGCGAGAATCAAGCACAAGCGTTACAGTGTCTTTGCGGGCCAGAGGGCGGTGGCCACAACAACCGGGGGGAGCGGCGATGCCACCGTTGGTCGTAGGCGGCCGATATCAACTTGTCCATAAGCTCGGCTGGGGCGGAATGGCCACCGTCTGGCGTGGCGAGGACCTCACCCTGGGTCGCCCCGTGGCGGTCAAGGTGCTCCACGAGGGTCTGGCCCAGGACGAGGGCTTCCGGGGGCGCTTCGAGCGCGAGACGCACCACGCGGCTGTCCTGACCCATCCGAACATCGTCACCGTGCACGACTCGGGCCAGGACGACGAGACACTCTTCATGGTGATGGAGCTGGTCGACGGCCGCTCGTTGCGCTCCGTCCTCTCGTCCGCCGTCGGACCGGTGGCCCTGGCCCACGCGGCGCGCCTCGGTCGCCAGGTGCTGGCTGCGCTGGCGCACGCCCACTCCCGGGGCATCGTCCACCGGGACATCAAGCCGGGGAACATCCTCATCGACAGCGACGACGTGGTGAAGGTGGCCGACTTCGGGATCGCCAAGGCGGCTGAGGACACGACGGACCTGAGCCCCGCCGGCATGGTCATCGGCACCGCCGCCTACGTCTCCCCGGAGCAGGCGGCGGGTCGCGCCGTGACGCCCGCATCGGACCTCTACTCGTTGGGTTGCGTGCTCTACGAGTGTCTGGCCTGCCAGCCGCCGTTCGTCGGACCCAGCGTGCTGGCAGTGGCCCTGCAACATCACAACGATCGCCCTCCGCCGCTACGGTCCCGGATCCCCACGGTTCCTCCTGAGGTCGAGCGCGTCGTGATGCGGGCGCTGGAGAAGGATCCGACGAGACGGTTCGACTCGGCCCGGGAGATGGACTCGGCCTGGTCGGAGGCGGCCGCCGACTACTCCTCGAGCCCCTCGCTGGCGGGCGCCCACCTCGACGAGCCCGCGGGCA
>DASXYV010000126.1:0-2375 GCA_036502305.1 Acidimicrobiales bacterium | reverse complement strand
GCAGCGACAAGGGCCGGCCCGGGAGGCCGGCCGAGAGGATTGCCCGTCGGCTGGTCACACCCTGGAGAGACCGTAGGCTGGCGGTTGTGACGACCCAGCGCTCGCCGTTGGCTGCCGCCCACGAGTCGCTCGGCGCGCGGTTCGTCGACTTCGGCGGATGGGAGATGCCGATCTCCTATCCGACGGGGACGGTGGCCGAGCATCGGGCGTGCCGGAGCGCGGCCGTCGCCTTCGACGTCAGCCACCTGGGCACGGTGCGAGTGGAAGGGCGTGACGCCTTCGAGCGCCTCCAACGCAGCCTGAGCAACGACCTGCGTCGCATCGGCCCCGGCCGCGCGCAGTACACCCATCTCCTCGACGAGGCCGACGGCTCGGTGATCGACGACATCATCGTGTGGTGGGTCGCGCCGACCCGCTTCGACGTGATGCCCAACGCCTCGAACACCGGCAGCGTCAGGAGCGCCCTGGGCGGTCCCGACGTCACCCACGAGCGGGCCGTGATCGCCATCCAGGGCCCGACCGCCCGCCGGCAGCTGGCGTCGGTGAGCCCGGCGGCGGCGACAGTGTCGCGCTTCGGTGTCGCTGGCTTTGACTGGGACGGCGTCGACTGCGTGGCCGCGGGGACCGGTTATACGGGCGAGGACGGCGTCGAGTGCGCCGTGCCGGTCGCCCGGGCCGAGGGCTTCTGGTGGGCCGTGCTGGAACAGGGCGTGGTCCCCGCCGGGCTCGGGGCACGCGACACCCTCCGGCTGGAGGCCGGCCTGCCCCTCCACGGTCACGAGCTGGGTCCGGGGATCACCCCCCTCCAGGCCGGGCTGGGCTGGGTGGTCGGGTGGGACAAGGGGCCGTTCCGGGGGCGCCAGGCCCTCGAGGCTGAGCGCCACCGGGGGATCGCGCGGCGGCTCCGGGGCTTGGTGACCGAGGGTCGCCAGCCTCCACGCGACGGCAACGACGTGCGCGATGGTGACCGCCGCCTGGGCCTGGTGACGAGCGGGAACTACTCTCCCGTGCTCGAACGGGGCATCGGTATGGCTCTGCTGGCGCCGGATGTGGAGCCGGGCGCGGCGGTGACGATCGACGTGCGCGGGAGACCGGTCGACGCCAGCGTCGTCACGCTGCCCTTCGTCGGCCCCCGCTCCACCGCGAGAAAGGGTGCGTGAGCCAGTGGGTCACTACGTTCCCCACACTGACGCCGAGATCGACGGCATGCTGGCCGCACTGGGCCTGGCGTCGGTGGAGGAGCTGTTCGCCGCCGTCCCCCACGCCCTCCGCCTGGCCGGGGGCCTTGATCTGCCAGCGGGACTGGGCGAGCCCGACGTGTTGGCTCGGCTGGAGGAGCTGGCCGGCCGCAACCAGGTGGGCGGACGGGACCTGGTCTGCTTCGCCGGCGCCGGCGCCTATGACCACGAGGTGCCTGCGGCGACCCGGTCCCTGGCTGGGCGGGCCGAGTTCGTCACCGCCTACACCCCCTACCAGCCCGAGGTGGCCCAGGGTGTGCTCCAGGCCCTCTTCGAGTTCCAGACGATGATCGCCCGCCTGGCCGGGGTCGGGATCGCCAACGCCTCGTTGTACGACGGCGCCAGCGCCACCGTCGAGGCGGTGAACCTGGCCACGTCCTCCACCCGTCGATCGACGGTGTGGATCTCCGAGGGCGTCCACCCGCACTGGCGTCAGGTCGTCAGGACGTTCGCCGCCGGCGAGGGTCGCGACGTGGTCGAGATCCCCCTCGACGACGGGCTCACGGCGTGGCCCGACGAGCCGCACGGCGTCGGCGCCGTCATCGCCGCGTACCCCAACTACCTGGGCTGCCTGGAAGACCTGGACCGGGCTCGCCAGGTCGCAGACCGCGCCGGGGCGCCGCTCGTCGTGGCCTTCGACGCGGTGGCCGCCGGACTGCTGCGCTCGCCCGGCTCGTGGGGTGCCGACGTGGTGGTGGGCGAGGGTCAGGCCTTCGGCACGGCGCTCAACTTCGGCGGCCCCTACCTGGGGCTCTTCGCCTGCACCGAGAAGCACGTGCGCCGCCTGCCGGGTCGGCTCGTGGGCGAGACGCTGGACACGGAGGGGCGCAGGGCCTACGTCACCACGCTGCGGACGAGGGAACAGGACATCCGCAGGGAGCGAGCCTCGTCGAACGTCTGCACCAACCAGACCTTGATGGCGGTGACGGCGGCCATCCAGCTCGGCTGGCTGGGCACCAGCGGGCTGGTCGAGGTGGCCCTGCGCTGCGCGCGGGGCGCGCGCTACTGCCGCGAGGCGCTCCTTGCCGTCGATGGGGTCGAGCCCCTTGTCTCAGCGCCAGTCCTGCGCGAGTTCGCCGTCCGGGCGCCCGTCGACGGCGAGGTGCTCGTCGAGCGGCTGGCCGAGGAGGGCTTCCT
>DASXYV010000125.1:0-4646 GCA_036502305.1 Acidimicrobiales bacterium | reverse complement strand
CACCGGCCTGGCCAGCTACCGAAGCCTTCGCCACCACCACAACGTCCGCACCATGCAGCACAGCAGGTCCTTCATGGACCAGCACCGGTCCGAGCTCCACTCGTCCAACTGGCGCATGGGTCGCCACATCGCCGCCAGCGGCGTGAACGTCTTCCAGATCGAGACCACCCTCAACAACGACACCTTCCCCGATCAGTTCCGCTTCCTCCAGCGCCGGGAGTGGGAATGGTCGGTGCGTGACCGGGCCGGCTTCCTGGCCGTGTCCAAGTCGCTGGACCGCACGCCGGAGCGCCTCGCTCGCTCGATCTTCCAGTCCATCCGGGCGCCACACGCGGTGACCAGTGTCCAGGCCGGCGAGGTCGAGGCCGTGCACGCCCGGGCGACCGAGCACCTGTACGCGCAGCAAGGCGTCGAGGTGGCGGGTCAGACCGACGTGCTCACGATGGGCCTGCCGTACCTGTCCCCCTACAACGTGAACTCGGTGATGAACCCCGTCCTGGTGATGTGCCTCGGCCTCGGCTACCTGTTCAACATGTACCGAGGCAAGCCTCTCGTCCGTCCCGGCGGGGCGCTCATCATGAGCCATCCGACGCCGTGGGCCTTCGACCCGGTCCACCACCCCAGCTACATCGACTTCTTCGAGCAGGTCCTGCCCGAGACGACGGACCCCCTCGAGATCGAGGCCAAGTACGAGGAGGCCTTCGCCACCGACCCGTGGTACATCCACCTCTACCGCACCGGTCACGCCTACCACGGCGTGCACCCGTTCTACATGTGGTACTGGGGCGCCCACGCCCTCCAGCACCTCGGCGCCGTGATCGTGGTGGGCGGTGACCGGCGGGCGGTCAGGCGAATGGGGTTCAAGCCCGCCTCGGGCCTCGGCGATGCGCTGGAGATGGCAGAAGACGTCGTCGGCCCGGACCCGTCCATCACCCACCTGCACGCCCCGCCGCTGCTGATGGCGAACGTGAGCTGAGCCATCTCGTGCCCGTTGTCCGTCGACCGCCGTTTCCGTGGGCCGCACCAACGTGGCCCGACGGGGTGGAGCTGCCGCCGCTCGAGCGCTCGGTGGGCGTCGACTACGACACCGCCTGGTCGCGCCGCTACGGCGTCCGGGTGGCGCGGGCGGCGCTGCTCGACTGGGTGGCCCGGCCGATGGTCAAGGCACTGGCTTCACCGCGGGTCGACGGCCTCGACCGCATCGAGCACCTCGACGGCCCCGCCATCTTTGCCGCCAACCATGCCAGCCACCTCGACACCCCGCTGGTGCTGTCGACCCTCCCGTCACGCTTCCGCCACCGGACCCTCGTCGGCGCGGGTGCCGACTACTTCTTCGACACCCGCTGGAAGGCGGCGCTGTGGTCGTTCGCCATCGCCGCCATCCCCATCGAGCGTCAGCGCGTCAACCGGCGCTCGGCGGAGGAGGCCGGCGAGCTCCTGCGGCGAGGCTGGAGCATGGTGATCTTCCCCGAAGGGGGGCGGACTCCAGACGGCTGGGCGCGCCCGTTCCGCGGCGGCGCCGCATATCTGGCCACACGCTCGGGGCTGCCCGTGGTGCCCATGTACCTCGAGGGCACCCGCCGAATCCTCGCCAGGAGCAGCGGGTCATTGCGACCGGGCTCGACGAGGGTCTGCGTCGGACGCCCGTTGTGGCCCCAGCCCGACGAGGACGCCCGACGACTGTCGATCCGCATCGAGGCCGCGGTGGCCGCGCTGGCCGACGAGACGGCCACCGACTGGTGGTCAGCCCGTCGTCGCGCTGCGGCCGGCCGGACACCCAGCCTCGGCGGCCCCGCCATCGGAGCCTGGCGACGGGCCTGGGCCCTGGACGGCGATCGCCCGGTGGGGACGGACCCGTCGTCCCGGCGCTGGCCGCTACGCTCGCGTCGGTAGCCCGGGCGGGGCGAGCCTGCACTCGTCAGTCTGCGGGTGCGGTATCTTGAGAGGCCCAGCTCCGGGTTGACTCCGCAGCGCTGCGGCTACCTGCCGATCAAGCGGGTACGTGGGCAATGGCGCCTCGAGCACGGCCAGCTCACCTATTCGGAAGTATTTGACGTTGCGAGGTGGTACCCAAGTGCGCCCTGAGCGAGACGCCTGTGGCATCGGTTTCGTGGCCGACCGGGAGGGTCGATCGTCACGCGACATCGTCGAGACGGCCCTCTCGGCGCTCGCCTGCATGACCCACCGCGGCGCCGTCGCCGCCGACGCCCTCACCTCTGACGGATCGGGTGTGCTCCTCGGCATCCCGGCCGCCATCTTCGGCGAGGGCCCGGCCGGAGCGCCCCACGGGGTGGCCAGCCTGTTCGTCCGCGGTGACGATCCCCGCCCGGCCGTCGAGGCGGCCGCGGCCGAGGAGGGCATCACGGTCGTGGGCTGGCGCACACCGCCCACGGACGAGGAGCACATCGGCGGGCTGGCCCAGGCAAGCCGTCCCGAGTTCCTCCAGGCGATACTCGAGACCCCGCAACCCGACGAGGTTGCCGCCTACCGGTTGCGACGGCGCATACTGGCCACGACCAGCGGCACCTACGTCGCCAGCTGCTCGTTCCGCACCGTTGCCTACAAGGGCCTGGTGGCCGCCCCCCTGCTGTCGCGGTACTACCTGGATCTGGCGGACGAGCGCTTCGTCTCGCCACTCGTCGTGTTCCATCAGCGGT
This sequence comes from Acidimicrobiales bacterium, assembly GCA_036502305.1. Lineage (GTDB taxonomy): Bacteria > Actinomycetota > Acidimicrobiia > Acidimicrobiales > AC-9 > AC-9. The sequence goes on along the minus strand of DASXYV010000125.1, from coordinate 1,989 downwards.
TCTCGACCAACACACTGCCGACCTGGGAGCGGGCCCAGCCCTTCCGCACCCTCTGTCACAACGGCGAGATCAACGCCATCGCCGGCAACCAGAACCGGATGCGCGCTCGCGCCCGCCTGGGCACCGAGGAAGCCGGCCTCGGCCCCGAAAAGCTCTTCCGACCGCTGCTCGACGAGACAGAGCCTGACTCCGGACGCATCGACTCGGCGTTGGAGGTGCTCGTCCGGGGCGGACGCGACATCCGCCACGCCGTGGCCATGCTCGTGCCCGAGGCATGGGAAGGAGAGCGCGACCTCGACGCCGCTGTGCTCGGCTTCTACCGCTATCACGCCTGTCTCATCGAGCCCTGGGACGGGCCCGCCGGGCTCATCTTCACCGACGGAACGGGCGTGGGCGCCGCCCTCGACCGAAATGGTCTTCGCCCCTTGCGCTACACGATCTGCGATGACGGTCTCGTCGCCTGCTGTTCAGAGGCGGGCGCGGTAGACCTGACCGGACGAGGCAAGGTGCGGCGCGGACGCCTGGGACCGGGCCAGATGATCTTCGTCGATCCGGGCCGAGGCGTGTACCTCGACGGCGACTGCAAGGCGGGGCTAGCGGCCAAAGCCCCCTACGCCCGCTGGGCCGCGGACGGTCTGGTCCAGCTCGCACCCAGTCGCCCTGTCGAGGACACTCCGCCGGCCGAGGAGCTGGAGCGTCGTCAGATCGCCCACGGCTACACGGTCGAGGAGATGCGAATGGTGATCAAGCCCATGGCGGCTGACGCCAAGGAGCCGGTCTTCTCGATGGGCGACGACACTCCCCTTCCCAACTGGGCCGGCCGACCCCGTCCCATCCATCACTTCCTCAAGCAGCGCTTCGCCCAGGTCACCAACCCGGCCATCGACCACCTGCGCGAGCGCCTCGTCATGAGCCTCCGCACCCTGATCGGGCCCCGCTCGGCCCTGCTGTCGGAACGACCCGAGGCCGCACACCTCCTCGAGCTGCCCTCGTTCTTCCTGACACCCTCGACCCTGGAGCAGCTTCGGGGGCCGGCCGCGGCTCCGTTCCGCCCGGCCACGCTCGACGCCACCTTTCCGGTCGATGCCGGCGCCGCCGGCCTGCAGCAGGCCGTCGAGCGCCTGCGAGATGAAGCCGCCCGGCTCGTGGCCGGCGGCAGCGGCCTGCTCGTGATCACCCAGGATGGCGTGTCGGCGGAACGGGCTCCGATCCCGTCGCTGCTGGCCACCGGCGCGGTCCACCACCGGCTCGTGTCCGAGGGCCGCCGGGCCGCCACCAGCCTGGTCGTGGTCGCCGATGACGCCCGGGACACCCACAACGTGGCCTGCCTGCTCGGCTACGGCGCCGACGGCGTCTGCCCCCGCCTCGCTCTTCAGAGCGTGGCCGCCGATGCCGACGCCTCTGACGAGGGCGGCGCAGTGAGCGCCGCCGCCCAGGAGAACTATCAGGCCGCGGTCGAAGACGGCGTCCTGAAGATCATGTCGAAGATGGGCATCTCGACCGTCGACTCGTACCGGGGTGCCCAGATCTTCGAGATCGTCGGGCTCGCGGCCGAGGTCGTGCAGACCTGCTTCGCAGGTACGCCCTCGCCCGTCGGTGGTCTCGGCTGGCGGGACCTGGGCGAGGACGCGCTCGCTCGACACGCCGAGTCCGGTCTGGCCGATGTAGTCGGCGTCGCGGCCGATGGTGATGGCGCCGCGCCGACCTCGGCGCGCCAGGCCGGCGGAGGCGACCGGGCCGCCAAGATCCAAGCGGCGCGGGAGGCCAAGGCGGCGCGCCAGACCGACGCTGACGGCGAAGGCGAATCGAACGGCCGCCCGGGAGGCGGGACCGAGGACAAGGAGGCCAGGGCGGAGCGCCTCGCGGCCAGGGCCAAGGCAGCACGGGAGGCGAAGGCGGCGCGCCAGGCCGAGGGAACGACGACAGCCAGGATCCCGCCCAGAGCCGAGGCCGCGAGCGACAACGGCGACGACGACAGCGACGACGACG
>DASXYV010000124.1:0-6915 GCA_036502305.1 Acidimicrobiales bacterium | reverse complement strand
CGGCTGAATTCATCGGTTCCTGCCCGGCTTGGCGTTCTGCGCGGGTTCCTTCGGCAGGCCGAGGACCCGCTCGGCGAGGATGTTCTTCATGATCTCGTCCGTGCCGCCGAGCAGGCGGAGCGCCGGAGTGCTCAGCAGCAGTTCGCTCCACGCGAAGGTGCCCGAGTCGCCGTTGTCGGCGATCATCCGGGGGCCGAGCAGTTCGGCCACGAACTCGGCGGCGTCGGTGACGTTGTGGGTGTTCATCAGCTTCGCCACCGAGGACTCAGGCCCCGGTGTGCGTCCCGACAGCAGGAGGCGCATGGACTGGGCGTTGAGATAGCCGTTGGCCGACTGCCGTACGTACAGCTCCGCGAGTCGGCGACGGGCGACCGGATCCTCGCGGAGCCCGAGGGAGTCCAGCAGGCTGGTCAGCCACTCGATGTTCAGCGAGTCCCCGGCCGCGATGGTGGAGTCCGTGCCCACCGTGGCCCGTTCGTTCATGAGTGTGGTGATGCCGACCTTCCAACCGCCGTTGACGGGGCCGAGGCGGCGGGCGTCCGGAATGCGCACGTCGGTGAAGAAGACCTCGTTGAACTCGGCGCCGCCGGTCATCTGCCTGAGCGGGCGGACCTCCACCCCAGGGCTGTCCATGTCGACGAGGAAGGCCGTGATCCCCTCGTGCTTGGGCGCGCCGGGGTCGGTACGGCACAGCAGTTCGCCGATGTCGCTGCAGTGGGCCACCGAGGTCCAGACCTTCTGCCCGTTGACGATCCAGTCGCCGCCGTCGCGCTCGGCCCGGGTCGTGAGGCCCGCCAGGTCGGATCCGGCTCCCGGCTCACTGAACAGCTGGCACCAGGTCTCGGCGTTGCGCACGATCGGAGGGAGGAACCGCAGCCGCTGTGCCTCGGCGCCGTGGGCGAAGAGGGCGGGGGCGGCCAGGTTGAGCCCCAGCGGGTTGAGCCGGCCCAGGTTGTACCGAGACAGCTCGCGGTCGATCACCCGGGCGGTGGCGGGGCTGACGTCGAGGCCGCCGTATTCGGCGGGCCACGTCGGCACGACCATGCCGGAGCGGCCGAACACGGGATACCAGGCCCGGTACTCCTCCCGCGACCGCACCTGGCGTATGGCAGCTGCCCCTCCCAGCTCTGCGGCCTCTCTCCACCTGACGGGCAGATGGTCGCCGATCCAGGACCGAACCGTCCTTGCGACCTCGTCGGCACCGGTGTCGCGATCGATCGGGAGCCGGTGCTCGAGGTCTGCGTCGACGTCGGTCACAGGTCGCTCAGCGCCCCTTGAACCGCGGCTCGCGCCGCTCCTTGAGGGCGGCGAGGCCCTCGCGGAAGTCGTCGCTCCGCGAGGACAGCTCGAGGCCGAAGGCCTCGTCTCGGAGATGACTCTCGAGGGGCGCGTCGGCCGCGGCATGCATCAACCACTTGGTGAGCCCCAGGGAAACGGTGGGTCCGGTCGCCAGCTGGGCCGCGAGCTTGTCCGCCTCTGCGTCGACCTCGGCCGCCGGGACGACCCGGTGGACCATTCCCCATGCCAGGGCCTCGGCACCATCGAGCCGGCGCCCGAGCAGGAGCAGCTCCCGCGCCCGTACCTCACCCACCCGGCGCGGGAGCAGCCACGTTCCCCCGCTGTCGGGCGTGAAGCCGCGCTCGGCGAAGGGCTCCCAGAGCTGCGCGTCGTCGGCTGCCACGGTGAAGTCAGCGGCCACGGCCAGATGAAGGCCGATACCCGCTACCCACCCCCGCACGGCGCAGACGACGGGCGTCTGGACAGTTGCCATCAGGGGTATGAGGCGGTGGGCCTGCGACGACACGCGGCGTTGGATGCTGCCCACGCGAGGCCGGCGATCGCGCGCCTCGGCGTTGCGCCCCACGATGTCGAAGCCGGCGCAGAAGTGGTCGCCCGAGCCGCCGATGAGGATCGCCCGCACCGCCTCATCACGTCCCGCGGTCTCGATGGCGTCGATGAGGGCGGCGACGATCTCGTCGTTCAACGCGTTCCGCTTCTCGGGGCGGTCGAGCAGAAGACGAAGGATGCCGTCGTCGGCCAACCGGACCTGCAGGCCGGCGACCCCTGCGTACGGCTGCCCTGTCATCGCTACTCGAAACCTTCCGCGATGGCCTCGAGGGCGCCTTGGAGGTCGGTGGCGCCGCCCGGCGGCTCGGGTAGCCGCACCGGGCCGTGCCGCCGGCTCGGCAGCAGGATGGTGGCGTGACCGGGAGTTGTCAGCTGACCCCGCTGGTTGTCAGCTCGCAGGTCGATATCCACCGCAGGACGGCCACCTTCGGCCAGGTAGCGCCGCGTCACGGTTCCACGCAGCCACTGGGTGTCGCCGACGTAGTTGAACAGGCGGAACTCGCAGTCGAGCTTCCACAGCCAGCCGTCGTCTCCCATCCAGTCCGTGCACAGGTGGACGAGCCACGTCTCCCGCATGCGGCCATAGTCGAAGGTGGCTGGATTGCCGGAGCTGCGGGCGAAGTCCGGGTCCCAGTGCACGCGCTGCATCACGTCGGGGGCGTTCAGCTCGTCGCGGTGGAAGAACCGGGGGATGCGCTGTCGGTTGCGCCAGGCCAGACGGAGGGGCTGGACGCCGTAGAGGCCCATGCCCATGCCCACGTGCCAGCAGATCATGTCGGTGACGGTCAGGGGACCCTTGACCATCGGCCCGATCTCGTCGCCCTCGTCGACGTCCTCCCACCATCTCGGCGCGGCGCCGCGCGGCCGTTCCGCGGCATACAGCGACTCGATCTCGGCGATCTGATCGTCGGTGTAGGGCTTGATCTCCGTGTCCTCGTACTTCGCCCGGGACCGAGCCTTGGTGCGCTCGGTGCGGATCATCAGCCGGTGCTGGCCCGAGAGGAGAGTGCCGGTCTCGTCCCTGAACACCTGGCTGGTCCATTCGTGCGCGGCGCGACCGGCGAAGTCGCTGGGCTTGTCCAGGACGGCGACCAGCGCGTTGCGACGGAAGACCCGCAGCCCGGGTCTCAGCGGGGCCCACCACTCCCGAGCACTGCCGGAGTAGAACGCATGGACTCCACGAAGCGGGTCTCCCTTCATCAGCTCGATCTGCTCGGGGGCCACGGCGCGCACCTCGTCCTCACCGACGAGCGTGTCGCCGCCCACCAGGGGCGGCGGCGCGATGACCCCGCCCCAGCGGGTGCCGGCCGCGTACTCGGTCGCACACCACAGTGGGTTGTCGTCTCCGTAGGCGATGGCGACGTGGCGGAAGGCGTCGGCGTCCGGTCGCAGGTAGTGGGGTGGCTGCGGATGAGGCTCGGGCACGCCGATGCGGGCCCGGAGCCGGGCCACGCCCTCGTCGGTGATGGTCCCCGGTTCAGCCATCTTGGTCGACGCTAGCCCCTGTTGACGGCAAAGGGCAGGCCCAGGAGGTCGATGGCGTTGCCTCTCGCGATCCGATCGATCACGGGTTGGTCCAGGTGGCCGAACTGCTCGGTCGCCGCCTGGCGCGACCGAGGCCAGGTGCCGTCCTGATGCGGATAGTCGGTCTCGAAGACGATGCGGTCGGCGCCCACCCTGTCGAGCAGGTCGATACCGACCGGGTCCTTGAAGAAGCAGCTGCTCACCTGGCGGTGGTAGTAGGTCGAGGGGAGCTCTGGGCAGTAGCGCTGGCTGTCGGCCCAGCCGTGATGGGTGCGCCAGACGTCGTCGGCTCGCTCGAGCACGTACGGTATCCACCCGATCTGGGCCTCGGCGTACATCAGCCGCAGCTGCGGATGACGATGGAGCACACCCGAGAACAGGAAATCGGTGAGGCTGTTGATGCTGTTGCCGACGAGGATGGTTGCGGGCACGGCGTCGGGAGCGTCGGGAGACGTCTGCGGTGTCTTGGTGCCCGAGCCGATGTGCATGCAGAGGACCGTCCCGGTGTCCTCGCACGCGGCGAAGAACGGCTCCCATTCACCGCTGTAGATGCTGGGCAGGCCGAGGTAGGTCGGCAGCTCCGAGAATGCCACCGCCCGCACGCCGCGCTCGGCGTTGCGGCGAAGCTCGGTGATGGCCAGATCGATGTCCCAGAGCGGGATCAGGCAGAGCGGGATCAGCCGACCTCCGGATGATCCGCACCACTCCTCGACCATCCAGTCGTTGTAGGCGCGCACGCACAGCAGGGCCAGCTCCCGGTCCTTGCCCCAGAGGAACTGCTGGCCGCAGAACCTCGGGTAGTTGGGGAAGCAGAGCTGCGCCTCCACCCAGTTCTCGTCCATGTCCGCGATCCGGGCCTGCGGCTGCCAGCAGCCGGGTCGCATCTCGTCGTAGGTGACCCCCCTGAGCTGGACGTCCTCGGCGGCGTACCCGGCCGCGGCGATCGTCCGCTTCACCGACGCCTGGTGATCCTCGTATCGCCACCAGGCGACCACGGGTCCATCGGTCCCGGGCTCCTCGACGTAGCCGGAGCCCGAGAGCCGGGGCCGCCCCGCTGGTAGGTACTCGATGCGGGGACCGACGGCGCGGTAGCGGCTGGGCAGCCGCGACGACCAGACGTCCGGTGGCTCCACCACGTGGGCGTCGAGATCGATGAGCCGGGGGATACGGGTCAGCTCCTGCACCGCCACATCGCATATTATAGACGAACCGGGGGACGGGCTTGGAGGGCCCGGGTGGCGACCATCGGCACATCGCCACCTCAGTCGACGGGCCACCTCGGATGAGGGAACCTCATATACAATGTACGACGATGCGACTGGGTGATATTGCCAACGCGGGCGTGGCCGACCGGGGGAAGCCGCTGGACGGTGTGCGGGTGCTGAGCTTCGAGCAGATGCAGGCCCTGCCCTTCGCCACCCAGCTGCTCGCTCGTCTGGGGGCGGAGGTAGTAAAGGTCGAATCACCGGCGGGCGACCTGGGCCGGACGTCGGCGCCCATGATGACCGACCCCCAGGACCGCCCGGTAGGTGCGACCTTCCTGCGGAACAACCTGAACAAGCGCAGCGTGTGCGTCAACCTCAAGGAGGAGCGCGGTCGAGAGCTGGTGCTGAGGCTCTCCTCCGGGTTCGACATTGTGGCCGAGAGCTTCAGGCCGGGAGCCATGCGCGCGCTCCGGCTTGCCTACGAGGACTTCGCCGCGGTCAACCCCGCGGTCATCTATGCGTCCGTCTCGGGCTTCGGCCCTCCCTCGGATGACGGGAACGGCGCCAGCCCCTACGCCGGGTGGCCGGCGTTGGCCCCGATCGTGGAAGCCATGTCTGGCATCTACGAGATGAAGCGCTCCGGCGACGAGCCCCCGCTGGTGGCGCCGGTGGGCGGGCTGGGGGACCTGAGCACAGCGCTGTTCGCCACCATCGGGATCCTCGCCGCTCTGCGGGACCGCGACCGGACCGGCGAAGGCCAGCAGGTGGACGTCGCCATGCTGGACGCCACGATCGCCATGACCGACGTCGTCAGCAACTTCTGGTCCATGGGCATGAATGGCGGCGATATCGGGCCCCTCATCCTGGGTGGCTTCCGGGCCAGGGACGGCTGGTTCATCCTCCAGGTGGCCCGCGAGCAGCATTTCGCCAGGCTCGTCGACTTCATCGGCCGCCCTGAGTGGGCGTCGGATCCTCGCTTCGTCACCCGGCAGGGTTGGGTCGACCATCTCGAGGACGTCCTGCGTCCCGCCATCGAGGGCTGGGCCGCGTCGCTCACCAAGCTCGAGGCATGCGAAGCGCTGGCGGCCGCGGGCATCGCCGCCGGTCCGTGCTTCAGCGATGAGGAAGTCGTCCACGACCCCCACGTGGCTGCCCGCGACATGCTCGTCGAGATGCCGAGGTCGGACGGCGTCGACCAACCGGTCCTGACTCCGGGCAACCCGGTCCGGCTCAGCAAGGTGGCGCGGGGGCCCGAGACGAGGGTCCCATGGCTGGGCGAGCACACCGGCGAGGTGCTGCGCAAGGACCTCGGTCTCACCGACGAAGATCTCGACTCCTTGCGGGTCGAGGGCGTGGTCAGCTAAGGAGGCCGCCATGGATGCAGGTGATCTGATCCTGGTCAGCGTCGACGACCACCTGATCGAGCCGCCGGACATGTTCGAGGGGCGTTTGCCGGCGCGCTACCAGGACGAGGCGCCACGGGTGGTGAGGACCGACACCGGCTCCGACGTGTGGACGTTCAACGGCGCGGTCATCCCCAACGTCGGCCTCAATGCCGTGGCCGGTCGCCCGCGTGAGGAGTACGGCGTCGATCCGACCGCGTTCGACGAGATGCGCCCGGGATGCTTCGACGTCCATGAGCGGGTCAAGGACATGAACGCGGGCGGCGTCCTCGCCTCGATGTGCTTCCCGTCGTTTCCCGGCTTCAGCGCCCGGCTCTTCGCCGCCTGCCAGGACAAGGATCTCGCTCTCGCCGTCGTCCAGGCGTATAACGACTGGCACATCGAGCAGTGGTGCGGCTCCTACCCGGGTCGCTTCATCCCCATGGCGCTGCCTGTCCTCTGGGATCCCGAGCTGGCGGCCGCCGAGGTGCGGCGGGTAGCGGCCAAGGGGTGTCATTCGTTGACCTTCACCGAGAACCCGGCGACGCTCGGCTTTCCGAGCTTCCACGACCCCGCGTGGGACCCGTTGTGGGGGGCCCTGTGCGACGAAGGGGTGGTCCTGTCCATCCACCTAGGGTCCTCGGGCTCCCTGACCGTCACCAGCCCGGACGCGCCGGTCGACGTGATGATCACGCTCCAGCCCATGAACATCTGCTCGGCCGCCGCCGACCTCCTGTGGTCGCGGGTCATCAAGGACTTTCCGGCGATCCGCATCGCGCTGTCCGAGGGGGGCACGGGCTGGATCCCGTACTTCCTGGACCGCCTGGACCGGACCTATGAGATGCATCACCTGTGGACGGGCCAGGACTTCGGTGGCCGGCTGCCGAGCGAGGTGTTCCGCGAGCACTTTTTGACCTGCTTCATCGCCGATCCGATAGGCATCCGTCTCCGGCATC
>DASXYV010000123.1:0-1689 GCA_036502305.1 Acidimicrobiales bacterium | reverse complement strand
CGAGGAAGTCATGCGGGTTGCCGGCGTCATCGCTGTCACGCCCCGGGTGGCGGTGGAAGACATCGAGCTGGACGGCTGGCGCATACCAGCGTGGTCGCTGGTATCGCTGTCGCTGGCGGCCGCCAACCACGATCCCGCTGCCTTCGACGATCCTCACGGCTTCGACATCACCGCGAGTCGCGAGCCGCAGCTCACGTTCGGCGGCGGACCCCATTTCTGCCTGGGGGCGAACCTGGCGCGGGCCGAGATGCAGGAGGCACTTCCGGTGCTGGCCGGGCGACTGGGCCCGATCACTCTCTCAGGTGCGCCAGAGTGGCGGTCCACGACCGGGATCTTCGGGCCGACTGCCCTGTCGCTGCGTTTCTCGCCCACCGGCGCCGGCCGGCTGGCGGGTCGGCCCTGAGTCGCCTGCGCCCGGCCGGCGGCCTGCCTCACCCATCCGGCGGGAGACGGGCGGCCCGGGCGACCGGGAAGAACCGGTGGTGATGAGCTCCCGTGACCTCGTAGATGGCTGTCCCTACCGATCCATCGGTCGTCCGGACCTCCATCTCGTTGAGGCCGCCGCCGAGGGCGCCGTAGCGCTGCGCCCAGCGCCCATCGGCGTCGATCCCGATGGTTCGGCCCCCTTCGAGCACGAGGTCGACCCGGCCGGAGAGCCCGGCGACGTCGTCGCCGTCGCGCCCGTACTCGACCTGCCGGCCGCTGTCGTCCACCCAGCGCAGGTCGTGACGAAAGTCGATCACGGGGACAGGCGTCCCCCCGCCCTCTGGGGCAAGGCAACCGTCGGTGTACACCCGGGCGCCGTTCGGGTACTCCCAGTGCCAGACGGCGATCATGGCGTCGGGTAGCTGGATGGCCAGCCAGATCCACAAGGGGCAGCGGGCATGATCGCGGATGCCCCACGAGTGGTCCCGTTGACCCCACCAATCCCGCACCTCGTAGTGCTGGCCCGCGTACCGGTAGACGCCGTTGTAAGTGCCCGACTGAACGAAGTGGCTCTGGTCCCAGACGATCTCGTGCCCCGCTTTCATCGTTCCCCGGCGAAGGCCGTGGGCCCGGGTGCGGGCGCTGAACGTGAGGTCGAGACCGACCGCTGCCTCAGGAGCGTCGTCGACTCGCAGCCTCACCGTGTCGAACGGCTCGGCGATGTCGATCGTGACGGGCCCGACGACCATCGCGTGAGGGTCGCCGTCGTAGCTGCGCTGGTGATGGGCGACGGTGGGAGTGCTGCCCACCCGACCGAGCTGGAGGGAGTCCACGAGCTGGCGCGCCGGGAAGTGGGCCAGGGTCAGGATGACCACGTCGCCGGGCCCCGAAGGCGAATGCAGGATGAAGAAGAGGCTCTCCCGCCAGTGCTCGTGAAAGGTGACGACGTTGGGAAGGGGCTCTGGGATCTGGTGGACGAACTGCTCGTCCATCGGGGTGAGGCGCGGCATGGCGGGTGACCTCTCCTTAGTCGATGTCAGTCGATGTCAGTCGACGAGCCGCTCGGCCTCGAGGTCGATGGCGTGGCGACCGTGGCGCTGGGCCATGGTCACGAACATGTCGTCGCCCCGATCGGTCTGCTCGACGAGCATGGACGCGGCGACGGCCATGATCAGGCCGCCGAAGGTGTAGCGCCGGTACTGAGTCCAGCAGTCGTCCCAGCCGAGGTCGACCACGCCCGCCGCGCGGAGCGCGTCGTGGTAG
>DASXYV010000122.1:0-4836 GCA_036502305.1 Acidimicrobiales bacterium | reverse complement strand
CGCCGTCGCCGGTGAAGACGCCCGCACCCGGCTTGTCCAGGTTGTCGAACACGAATGGGATCTCCAGGGCGTGACAGGAGGCCAGCCTGCCTCCGAGGATCGGCGTGGCCCAGGTGAACAGGTACTCGTAGGTCCTGGGCTGGTGTATCGACTGCGCCTCGGCCAAGCGGATGGCGGGGATGCGGAACACCTGGTCGGTGAGCACCGCCGTCCACACGTCGCCCAGCGGGGCGTCGGGACGGGACCGCCGGTAGACCTCCACCGCCTTGGCCGCCGTGGAACCGAAGACCGACGCGGCGCGGTGCTCGAGGGTGGTCTCGTCGATCTCGGCCAGGCGGGAGTCCATGAGGCTGAACAGCCGCATCTCGTCGAGGTTGGTACCGATGAGCACATCCACGTCCGCTGATGAGCCGTCGCTCACCGCGTCGTGCGGCGGGCGGGGCAGGCTCACCCCGTCGACGACCGGCATGAACGCCAGGTTGGGCCAGGTCCGGTCGACGACCCGGCCCTGCGCGGCGAGCAAGCGATCAGTCGGCACGTCGACGAGGTTGGCGGCGTCGCCCGGCGTCATCCCGAGCTCGGCCAGCAGGTCGCGTGTCACCCGCTCGGCCTTGTCCCGCGCCGCCACGTGCGCACCGGCGCCGCTCTGCAGGATGGCCCGGGAGAACAGCCCCCGGGCGGCGGGCAGGGCGAGCAGGGTCGCCACGCTCATGGCACCGGCCGACTCGCCGAACACCGTCACCTGCGACGGGTCCCCGCCGAATGACGACGCGTTGGCGCGAACCCACTCCAGGGCCGCCACCTGGTCGAGGATCCCGCAGTTGCCCGATGCGGCATAGCGCTCGTCGCCGAGCTCGCCGAGCTCCAGGAATCCCAGTGCCCCGAGCCGGTAGTTGATCGTCACGACGACGACATCGCCAGCGGTCGCCAGCCGCGTGCCGTCGTACCACGGGGTCGAGCCCGTGCCGGTCACGAAGGCGCCGCCGTGGATCCACACGAGGACCGGACGCCGTCCGTCGTTGAGACCGGGTGTCCACACGTTGAGGGTGAGGCAGGCCTCGGACTGCTCTTGCTTGTCGGCCCCGAGCATCATCTCGAGCGGGGACGGGTTCTGCGGCGCCACCGGGCCGAATCCCGACGCGTCCAGCGGCGCGGTCCACGGCCTCGGCTCTTCCGGCGGCCGCCAGCGCAGCTCCCCGACCGGTGGCTTGGCGTAGGGGATGCCCCGAAAGACGTGCACCGGCCCGGTCGTCGAACCGACCACCGGGCCCCGATCGGTCTGGACGATGGGGCTGCTGGGCATGGCGCCGTTCTACTAGGTTCCGGGCCTCCCAGGCGGGCAGCCCTTGTTGAGGCCGTTGCTGCGCACGAAGTCGTTGACCTCGTAGTAGGCGTCGATGGACTCGCCGGCGTCCCCCCAGAAGCCTTCCAGCACGTCGTACTCCATCGTTCCCTCGGACACGAACCAGTTGTTGACGTCGGTGATCTCCAGCTCGCCGCGGCCCGAGGGGACCAGGCTGGGGATGATCTCGAAGACGCTGGCGTCATAGAAGTAGATCCCCGTGACGGCGTAGCGGCTCGGGGGCGCATCGGGCTTCTCGACGATGCGGACCACGCGCCCGCCGTCGTCCAGGTCGGGCACACCGAGGTGGCGGAGATGGGCGGGGTCCTCCACCGACGAGAGCAGGATCCGCGCCCCTCCCTCCTGGACCTCGAAGTGCTCCACGGCTTCTCGGATCGACCGCTCGACGACGTTGTCGGCCAGCATCACCACCACCCGCTCGCCGTCCACGAACCGCTCGGCCAGGCCCAGGGCCTCGGCGATCCCACCTGGGCGCTCCTGGTAGGCGTACAGGAGACGGTCGATGCCGTACTCGTGGCCGTTGCCGAGCAGCCGCAGGAACTCGCCGGCGTGGGTCCCTCCGGTCACGAGCATGAGCTCGGTGACACCGGCGCTCACCAAGGCCTCGATGGCATAGGTGACCATGGGCCGGTCGTAGATCGGCAGCAGGTGCTTGTTGGTGATCCGGGTCAGGGGGTGGAGCCGGTTGCCCGTGCCGCCAGCGAGGATGACGCCCCTCACCGCGCTGCCCTCACCGTGCGGTCCTCACCGCGCTGCCCTCACCGTGCGGTCCTCACCGTTCAGCCCTGGCGGCCCTGCGCTCCTCGAACCGGCGCTCCCAGTCGAGCTCGTTGTCCTTCGAGTCGCGGATGTACGGCGACAGGGCGATGCCCTTGATCACCAGCCAGTTGAGGGCCGCCACCGGCCACGGGAGCGGCCGGACGACGTCGACGAACAGGATCGTCCGGTAGCCGTCGGTGTCGTTCCACGCCTCGTGCTGGTAGGTGTCGTCGAAGACCAGGCTCTTGCCCTCCTGCCAGTGGGCGACCTCGCCGCCGACCTTGATGCCGCATGCCGACGCCGGCTCGGGCACCGCCAACGCCAGGTGATAGCGCAGCACGCCCTTGTACGGCCCCCGGTGCTCGTCGATGTGCTTGTGGGGCGAGAGAATGGAGAAGAAGGCCGTCGTCATGCCGGGAATGCGCTCGATGGCGGCCGTGGTGGCCGGGCAGCGCGCGCAATTTCGATCCGACTTGAAGCCGTAGCCATAGAAGAAATACGTCTTCCAGCGGTCGTCGTCGGTGAGCGTCGCCTGGTCGGACTGGATGTCCTGGAAGTTGGGCAGGTCGTCCCGGTACCGCATGACCTGGTCGAGCTCGGACCGGATCGTCTTCGACTCGGCCTCGAGGGCGGGGATCCAGCCGAAACGCCCGGTGGGGAGGAACGGCGAGTTGCCCACCAGCGAGTAGCGGGCGATGAGCTTCTCGAGCACCTGGATGAAGCGGAATCCGACGTTGATGAGCAACTCGCTGGCGCGCTCGCGCACGGACTGCGAGCCCGAGCTAGCCACGGAAGGCCCGGTTCCACCAGGCAGGGTCGCGCTCCGCCTGCTGGCGGATCCAGTCGAAGTGGTGGCGGGCGGACAGGCGCATGATCGGCATTGTCAGCAGCCCGGCCACGGCCCACCGTCTCGCCCCCCGACGCACCTCGAGTGCCAGCGCCAGGGCCGACGCCGCCGACCAGAGCCACAGGATCCCGTTGTAGGGGGGCAGCTGGGCGGGGCTGAGGCCCTCGGCGGTGGTGAGGGCGGGCACGCCAAGACGGGTGCGCCGCCACGGCCACATCACGTAGTGGACGAGCCCTCCGGCCAGGCCTGCGCCAGCCCAGAGGGCAAGAGGCTTGTCCCAGCGCCGGCCGCCGAACGCCGCTCCGGCGGTCCACACCGGCAGCTGGACACCCCAGAGGCCGATCGAGCCGACGAGCCCGAGCTCGGGCTGAAGGACCAGGCCGACCCCACTGCTGAGCTCGTAGGTGTGGTGCGCGGCGGTCCCGAGGGCGCTGAGGACCGAGAAAGGCCGGCGGATCCGCGTCACGGTCAGGTCAGCGTAGCTGAGCGGCGTCGCGTCGAGGACCGTGCCATCAGCGGGCTGATGGCGCCGGTTGACTCAGGAGATCTCGCTGGCGGGCACCCAGGCCGACTCGCCCTTGCCGGTCGGCAGTCGGCGACGGTAACGCTCCATCACGTAGATGTCGTTGAGCTCGTCGCGGTGCCTTCGGACCAGCTCGGCCAGGGCGTAGCGGCGGATCTGGGCGTCGATCGGCACTGTGCCTGTGGGGGTGGTGGTCCGGTCGAGCGGGGCGGCTCGCCGGGAGTTCGCACGCTTCTGCGCTCGCTTGCACTCCACACACCGGCTGTGGCGGCCGGACGGCTTGGAACGATCGAGGCCGAACCGGTCCAGGGGTAGGTCCCGGTGACAGCCAGTGCAAAGGCGGGTGCCGACGGTCTTCTTGTCCTGCATCTATGACTCCGTAGATTTTGAGTGGCCGGTGGTGGGCCGACCATTCATTCTACAGGGACCTGGGCCAAGTTCCTCGATACCTTACGTTCATCTTCGGTCAATCTCGATGTCTCACATTGCTCTTCGATCTCAGGGTGGGCAGGTCTGAGCGGCGAGGCCAGCAGTCGGGTGGCAGGCTCTGGGTCAGCGAGCGGCCCAGCGGAGGCCCCAGCGGAGGGCCCATCGGAGGGGATGGTGGCAGTCGCCGGCGGTGACCCGGGATCGGAGCCAGCGGAGGTGCTCTCCCTCGCTGGCGGCACCCGGGTGGCCCTCAGGCAGATCCACCCTGACGACGCCGACCGACTGCGAAGGCTCTTCTATCGCCTGTCGCCCGAGACCGTCTACTGGCGGTTCTTCACCCCCGTCCATGTGCCGCGAGAGGAGGTCCTCGAGCACTTCGCCAGGGTCGACCACCAGCGACGGGAAGCGATCGTCGCCGACATCGACGGCGAGGTCGTCGGGGTGGCCCGCTACGACCAGGCCGAAGGGAGATCGGAGGCCGACACCGCCGTGCTGGTCGAGGACGCCTGGCAGGGTCAGGGTCTGGCCAAGGTCCTTCTGCGGCGGCTGGCCTGGGTCGCCAGCAAGCGCGGGATCCACACCTTCACGGCGCTGATCCTGGGCGAGAACGTCCGCGCCCGGCAGCTCTACTCGACAGTGTTCGCCACCGTCGACGCCCACCTGGACGGCTCCGAGTGGCACCTGAACATCTCGCTCGAGGGTCCCGGAGCGGGGTGCCGCTGAGCGGGGGCGGCCCTATTGTGTGGGGCGCACCGGATCACCCGAGCCCGGAGCGCCCCCCAACCTCCACCATGAGCGCCAACGCACCCCCGATCACCATCGAGCACCTCACCAAGAGCTTCGGCGGGGATGTGCTCGCCGTCGATGACCTCAGCCTCGTGATCGAGGAGGGGCAGGTGTTCGGCCTGCTCGGAC
>DASXYV010000121.1:0-2352 GCA_036502305.1 Acidimicrobiales bacterium | reverse complement strand
CGCGTATAACTGCCACTCCCACGACGCGTATGACCGCCATTCCCGCCCCCGTATGACTGCCACTCCCACGACGCGTATGACTGGCCCTCCCACCCGCGCATGAGTGCCACTGCATCCACCGTCGTCGTCCCTGACATCGGCGACTTCGAGGACGTGCCGGTGATCGAGATCCTGGTCTCGGCGGGCGACACCGTGGCTGCCGAGGACCCCCTGGTAACGCTCGAATCCGACAAGGCCACCATGGACGTGCCGGCGCCCTTCGCCGGGGTGGTGAAGGAGATCCACGTCTCGGTCGGAGACCGGGTTGCTCAGGGGTCTGAGCTCATGACCGTGCAGGGCGAGGGCGAGGCCCCTGCCGCCCAGCCCGCGGCCGAGGACCCGCCGGCCACCGAGACGGCGGAGAAGCAGGCTGAGGCGGAGCCGGAGCAGCGGGCTGAGGCGGAGCCGGAGCAGCGGGCTGAGGCGGACCGGGAGAAGCCGGCCGCAGCGGCGGCGGGCAAGGCGCCCCCGCCTGAGGCGGGACAGCCCATCCAAGCCTCCACCCCAACGCCGCCTACCCAGGGCAACGGCGGAGGACCGATTTACGCCAGCCCCTCCGCCCGTCGCCTGGCCCGCGAGCTCGGCGTCGACATCGCCGCCGTGCGCGGCAGCGGCCGCAAGGGCCGGATCACCAAGGAGGACGTGCAGGCGGCGGCAGACGGTGCGGCGCAGACGCCGGCCGCGGAGGCGGGGGCGGGAGCGGCGGGAGCGCCGGGGGCGCCGGCTGCCGCGGGCGCAGCGGGTCTTGACCTGCTGCCGTGGCCCGCGGTCGACTTTGAGAAGTTCGGGACGGTGGAGCGTGTCGAGCGCTCGCGGATCCAACGCATTTCGGCACCGAACCTGGCCCGCAATTGGGTGATGATCCCCCACGTCACCCATAACGACGAGGCCGACGTCACCGAGCTTGAGGCGTGGCGAAAGCAGCTCAATGCCGAGCAGGGTGAGGTCAAAGTCACCATGGTCTCCTTCCTCGTGCTGGCTTCGGTGGCTGCCCTCAAGGAGTTCCCGGTGGTGAATTCCTCTCTCGATGGCGATGAGCTGGTCCTCAAGCGCTACTACAACATCGGCTTTGCCGCCGACACGCCCGGTGGCCTCGTCGTTCCGGTGATCAAGGACGCCGACCAGAAGGGCCTGCTGGAGATCGCCCGCGACCTCACCGAGCTCTCCGGTCGCGCCCGGGAGGGCAAGCTCACGAGCGGCGACATGAGCGGGGCTTCGTTCACCATCTCCTCCCTGGGCGGTATCGGAGGAACCAGCTTCACGCCCATCATCAATGCACCTGAGGTGGCCATCCTCGGCGTCACCCGGTCGGCGATGAAGCCGGTCTGGAACGGGGCGGAGTTCGTACCCCGGCTGATGGTGCCCCTCTCGTTCTCCTACGACCACCGGGTGATCGACGGGGCCATGGCGGCCCGCTTCACCAGCTACCTGGGTCGCGTGCTGTCCGACCTGCGGCGAGCCCTGCTGTGACCGAAGTCCGGGTCCCCGACATCGGCGACTTCGCCGATGTCCCGGTGATCGAGATCCTGGTCGCGGTCGGGGACGAGGTCAGGCCCGAGGACCCACTGGTCACGCTCGAGTCCGACAAGGCCACCATGGACGTGCCCGCGCCCTCGGCCGGCGTGGTCAGCCAAGTGCGGGTCTCAATCGGCGACCGCGTGTCCGAGGGCAGCGTCCTCATGACCCTGGAGCCTGACGGCGCCGGGCCCAGCGAAGGCGAGCCCGCGGCGGCGTCGCCGGAGACGGAGGTGATCGGTGAGCCCCCGCCACCCTCCGACGGCGACGGCGACGGCGACGGCGGCGACGGCGGCGACGGCGGCGACGGCGGCGGCGACGGCGACGGCGAGCGTGGCGGCGGTGGCGAGCGTGAGTTTCAGCTGGTGGTGCTGGGATCGGGGCCGGGCGGCTACACCGCCGCCTTCCGTGCCGCCGACCTCGGTCTCAAGGTGGCCTTGGTCGAGCGCCACCAGCGCCTGGGCGGGGTTTGCCTCAACGTCGGCTGCATCCCCTCCAAGGCACTCCTGCACGCCGCCCGCGTGGTGGCCGAGGCCGAGGAGATGGCCGCTCACGGCATCTCCTTCGGCAAGCCAACGGTGGATCTGGGGCCGCTGCTGGAGTGGAAGACCTCGGTGGTCAACCGGCTCACCGACGGCCTCGCCGGCCTGGCCAAACGCCGCCAGGTGGAGGTGGTGAACGGCGAGGGGCGTCTCTCCGGTCCCCACTCCCTGGAGGTGGGCGAGCGCGAGCTCACCTTTGATAACTGCATCATCGCCGCCGGCTCCCGGGCGGCGTCCATCCCCGGGCTGCCGGAGG
>DASXYV010000120.1:0-5194 GCA_036502305.1 Acidimicrobiales bacterium | reverse complement strand
GTCGTCGATCTCGTCGATCGCGGCCCGGAGGAAGCCGAACGGCTCAGTCGCATCGCCGGGCTCTGCGACCTTTGCGCCGATCCGGATGTCACTCCCGGCGCTCTGGCGGGCCATGTCCAGGACAGCGCTCTTGCCCAGCGGAGCCTCAGCCACGATGAAAAGCGAGTCGCCGTAGCCTGCCCTCACGCGCTCGAGGAGTTGGGCGGTCGGCGCCGCCGCCCCGTCCCGCTCGGCGATCGCAGGGGCCTCTTGCTGGTCTGAGGGCCCCAAGCGGCCGCCTACATATTGAATGGATTCCACGTCCCCCCCGTGGAGATCCAGGTTGATTCCGACAGGCGGCGGCGCCGTCCATTTGGCCCTGATCTCCGCTTCCTCCCTCCAACACTCATTGTTATGCTGGTCACGGAACTTCTGCAACCGACGGTTTTCTGGCGCATTCAGGGCGGAGTGGACCAATCGGGCCAGCGATCGAACCAGCGGTGAGTCCCCCCGTCTGCCTCTGTGATCTTGGTCAGGGCCCCTCTCCGGGCGTGAGAGAATCGCCCCGATGGCCACCGGAGTCGGCCTGTCGGTGCTGGAGGTGACCGTCCAGTTCGGTGGCCTCACCGCTCTGGACGGCGTGTCCCTCGAGGTCGAGCCGGGCGAGGTCGTCGGGGTCATTGGGCCCAACGGGGCTGGGAAGACGACCCTTTTCAACGTCATTTGTGGCTTTGTGCGACCGAGCCGCGGACACCTCGAGTACGGCGGCAAGCGGATCCGCCCGCGCCCGTCCCGACTGCGTGCCCTCGGCATCGCCCGGACCCTTCAGAGCGTCGGCCTCTGGCAGGGGTTGAGCGTCGTCGAGAACGTGATGGTCGGGAGCTCGGCGGGCCGGTGGGGCGGCTTCGCCTCTTCCCTGCTCGGCCTCCCCCCTTCGGATCATCGTGACCGCGCCGTGCGGGCGAAGGCGATGGAGCTGCTGGACGAGCTCGGCATCCCCGAGACAGCAGACCGGTATCCGGCGGCGCTCTCCTACGCCGTCCAGAAACGGGTGTCCCTGGCGCGAGCCCTCATGATCGAGCCCACGCTGCTGTTGCTCGATGAGCCGGCCAGCGGCCTGTCCGATGCCGAGATGAACGCGCTCGGCGAGCGCATGCGGGCGCTCGGCCAGCGCATGGGCGTTCTCCTCGTCGAGCACCACATGGATCTCGTCATGTCGGTGTGCGACCGAATCGTGGTGCTCGACTTCGGCCGGGTCATCGCCACCGGCGGCCCCGAGCGGATCCGATCCGACCCGGCCGTGACCGAGGCCTACCTCGGCGAGGAGATCAGCGACGGAGTCGCCGCCGGGTCGGACGAACATGCTTGAGATCCGCGACCTGTCGACGGCCTACGGCCCCGTGCTGGCCCTCGACAAGGTGTCGTTCGAGGTCGCCGACGGCACGATCACCGCGGTCCTGGGGGCCAACGGGGCGGGAAAGACCACCTTGCTCCGTACCATCAGCGGGTTGGTACGCCCGAAGGAAGGCTTCGTGACCTACGGAGGCCACGACCTCACCCGGATGGCCGTCGAGGACATCGTGCGCCTCGGGATCGCCCACGTCCCCGAGGGACGGGGCGTGATCCAGGAGCTCACCGTCGAGGAGAACCTCCGGCTCGGCTCACTCTGGCGACGCGACCGGGGTGACTCGCGCCTCGCCCTCGAGGAGGTGTACGAGCTCTTCCCCCCGTTGGCAGGCCGCCGGGGGCAATCGGCGTTCACGCTCTCGGGCGGTGAGCGCCAGATGCTGGCCCTCGGTCGGGCCCTCATGGCCAGACCGCAGGCGCTCCTCCTGGACGAGCCGTCACTGGGGCTGGCGCCGCTGGTGACGGCTCAGATCATGGGCCGGCTCCGCCAGCTGACCCAGCGGACCGCAATGACCATCCTGCTCGTCGAGCAGAACGCCCGCAGCGCCCTGTCGATCGCCGATCAGGCGGTCGTGCTGTCCCTCGGCCGCGTCGTGCTGTTGGACCAGGCCAGCACCGTCGCCGGGAACGCCGAGCTTCGTCATCACTACTTGGGGTTCTAAGGGGGAAGAACAAGACGACCGGGCCAGCGCGAGCCACTGACAGCCGACCGGGGAGGCCGGCCCAGGGAACAGGAAGAGGCTGAGATGCACCGCTTCGTGTCGTTCACCCTCGACGGGATCACCAACGGCATGATCTACGCCGCGGTCGCCATGGCCCTGGTGCTGATATGGCGAGGCACGCGGATCGTCAACTTCGCCCAGGGCGCGATGGGGATGGTCACGACCTACGTGGCGGTCAGCCTCGTCGACCGGCACATCTCGTACTGGGTCGCCTTCACCGTGGCGCTGGTCGCCGGGCTCGTGCTCGGCGCACTGGTGGAGGTGACGCTCATCCGTCCGGTGGAGAACAAGTCGCCCCTCGTCGCCATCATCGTCACGCTCGGCCTGCTCATCGCCTTGGAGGCAAGCGCGGCGCTGATCTGGGGCGGACGGTTCCGGTCCTTCCAGGCTCCGTTCTCGATCGTCGGGCTCAAGGTGGGACGGAGCCAGATCGCGCTGTCGCCGTTCGACATCTTCACCATCGGGGCCGTGCTCGCCGTCATGGTCGGGCTGCTCGTGCTCTTCCGCCGAACGGCGACAGGGCTGCGCATGCGCGCGGCCGCCTTCGAGCCCGAAGTCGCCCGTCTCCTCGGTGTGCGCGTCGGGCGGGTGCTCACCTTGGGGTGGGCCCTGGCGGCCGTGGCCGGCTCGTTGGCCGGCCTGCTGGTGGCGCCCAAGCTGTTCCTCTATCCCAACAACATGGACGCCGTCCTCGTCTTCGGGTTCACGGCCGCCATCCTGGGCGGCCTCGACAGCCCCGTCGGAGCTTTGGTGGGTGGGCTCGTCATCGGGCTTGCGCTGAGCTACGTCGGCGGCTATCTGGGCGCCGACACCGAGTCGATCGGCGCCTTCGTGATCCTGATCGTTGTCCTCATGGCCCGGCCGGGCGGCATCTTCACCCGCATCAATCCAAGGAGGGTGTGAGCCATGACGACACCCACGGACAGTCGCGGCGGCGACCCGGCGCGGGTGAGCCGACGACCGCCCCCCTGGCTGCGGCTGCCGCGCCAGACGCTCCTACGCCACCTCCTCCTCGCCGCCGTCGCGGGGGTGCTGGCGTTCTGGCTCAGCGACAACGTCGGCGCGTTCACCGACCTCCAGCTCAGCAACGTCGCCGCCTATACCATCGCCCTGGCCGGGCTCACGGTGCTGACCGGGCACAACGGTCAGCTCTCACTGGGCCACGGCGCATTCATCGCCATCGGCGCCTACTCCACCGGGCTGATCCTGGAGCACACCTCGCTGCCCATCATCGTCGTGCTCCTCGCCGCCATGGGCGTGACGGCGGTTGCCGGCGGCATCGTCGGGATCGCCGCCGCGCGTCTGCGCGGTCCCTACCTGGCCGGCGCCACCCTCGCCCTCGCCGTCGCGCTCCCATCGGTGGCCATCAAGTGGTCCTCGATCTTCGGGGGCGAGCAGGGCATCACCGTGGACCCCCTGACCCCGCCGAGCTCGCTCGGCCTGACCTTCCCACCCGAGCGCTGGGTCGCCTGGCTCGCCTTGCTGACCGCCCTGATCGTGCTCGTGCTGCTCGCCAACCTCCTGCGGAGCCGGGTCGGACGGTCGTTCCGGGCCGTTCGGGACGACGAGATCGCCGCGTCCCTGGCTGGTGTGCACGTCGCCCGGACTCAGGTGCTCGCCTTCGTCGTGAGCGCCGCCTGCGCCGGGCTGGCGGGGGCCTTCTTCGCCTTCAACGTGCAGCTCGTCGCCCCGGCCGGATTCCCGCTTGCCCTGTCGATCGCGTTGGTGACCGGCATCGTCGTCGGCGGGATCGGGAGCCTCGTCGGCGCCGTGTGGGGCGGCATCCTGCTCGTCTACCTGAACCAGGAGGCCACCGACCTGGCCAAGCACTTCCACATCTCGGCGGCGGCGGGGGCCAACGGGGCCCTGCTCGCCTACGGCGTGCTGCTCATCGCCGTGATGCTGGTGTTCCCCGACGGGATCCAGGGTGGAGTGCGCCGGCTGGCGAGGTTAGTAACGAGACAGTAACGGTGATATTACCAACGGGTGACAGTGTCACGCTGCCACCTGTCGGCGTCTCGCCGCCGACGGCTCGCGCTGGTGAAAGAAGGAACCATGGGGTGGACCGGTCAGGGTCGGGTTCGAGTCGGCTTCAGGCGGTGGACGGCGCCAGCGGCGGTGGGGTGCACCCTCGCCCTGGTCGCGGCGGCCTGCGGGGGCGGGTCGTCGAGCCCCTCGTCCTCCTCGTCGGGTGGCGGCGGCGCCAACACCGCCTCGGCTCCGGGCATCACCGCCACCAACATCACCATCGGGAGCCACCAGCCGCTCACCGGGGTGGCCGCACCCGGCTACTCGGAGATCGCGCCGTCGGCGAAGGCACTGTTCGACGACGTGAACGCCCACGGCGGCGTGAACGGCCGAAAGGTCACCTACAACTACCAGGACGACGGCTACAACCCGACCAACACTGCGACCGTCGTGCGCAGTCTCGTCCTCCAGGACAACGTCTTCGCCATCTTCAACGGGCTGGGCACGCCGACTCACCTGGCGGTGCAGCAGTTCCTCAACACCGAGCGGGTGCCTGACCTGTTCGTGGCCTCCGGCTGCGACTGCTGGAACAACCCCGGCAAGTTCCCCTACACCTCCGGGTACCAGACCGACTACACCGTCGAGGGCAAGATCACCGGCCAGTACATCAAGAACACCTTCCCGGGGAAGAAGGTCGGCTACCTGTACCAGAACGACGACTTCGGCCAGGGCGGGGTCCAGGGCCTCGACCAGCAGATTCCCAAGTCGTCCGTGGTGAGCCGGCAGACCTACGTACCGACCAACCTCGATGTCGGCCCCCAGGTGGCCGCCCTCCAGGCGTCCGGTGCCCAGGTGGCCGTGCTGTACACGGTGCCTCCGTTCACCGCCCTCACCCTCGGGGCAGCGGCGAAGATCGGCTATCACCCGCAGTGGGTGACCTCGAGCGTGAGC
Organism: Acidimicrobiales bacterium; assembly: GCA_036502305.1. Lineage (GTDB taxonomy): Bacteria > Actinomycetota > Acidimicrobiia > Acidimicrobiales > AC-9 > AC-9. Next base: position 167 of record DASXYV010000120.1, on the reverse strand, counting down.
CCCGACCCGACCACGCTCACCGGCCTGCTCAAGGGCTCGTCGTTGCTCGAGGGGCTCGTCACCAGCAACTACCTGCCCTCGACCTCCGACACGGCCAACCCATGGGTCCAGACCTTCAAGCGGATCCACGACCAGTACGTCCCCAACCTGCCCTTCGACGGGAACAC
>DASXYV010000119.1:0-4028 GCA_036502305.1 Acidimicrobiales bacterium | reverse complement strand
GAGCGCGTCGATCCCCGACACGGAGCGCGCGCCGTGCCACACCAGCTCGGCCTCCCCGCCCAGGCCTTCGATCGCTTCGACCACATCGTGCTCGCAGTTCGATCCCGGGAACACGACCACGCCGACGCGCCCGCTCACCCGTTCCGACCTCCGATGGCGACCGACCCCTGCGCAGGCGAGATGCTGATGTCGGCATCCTCGATGACCGGGTTGGCCAGCAGCCGTCGGCACAGCTCGTCGATCTCGGCGCGCGCCGCCGCCTCGTCGGAGGCCTCGACGTCGAAACGGATCGCCTTGCCCACCCGGACACCGTCGATGGCTTCGAAGCCCAGGGCCGGCAGGGCCCGCTCGATGGTGGCCCCCTGAGGGTCGGCGATCCCGGGGCGGAGGCGCACCTCGACGAGGGCGTGAAACCTCATTGTTCGGGCACCGCCCCGTACCAGTCGGCCAGGCGGAGGCCCGTGATCTGCTCGTAGGCGGCCCGGTAGCGCTCGCTGGTCGCCCTGACCACCTCGTCGGGGAGGGGCGGCGGCGGCGGCGACTTGTCCCAGCCCGTCGCCTCCAGGTAGTCACGGACGGGCTGCTTGTCGAATGACGGCGGCGTGGAACCGGGCGCCCATTCGGTGACGGGCCAGAACCGCGAGGAGTCGGGCGTGAGCACCTCGTCACACAGAGCGAGGCGGCCGTCGATGAAGCCGAGCTCGAACTTGGTGTCCGCGATGATGATGCCGCGCCCGGCCGCCCACTCCGCCCCCCGTCGATAGGCGGCGAGGCAGATGTCGCGAGCCTCCTCGGCCACGGCGACGCCGACCATGCCGGCGGCCTCCTCGAATCCGATGTTCTCGTCGTGGCCTTCAGTGGCCTTGGTCGAGGGCGTGAAGATGTCCTCCGGGAGGCGATCCGACTCCTGGAGACCGGTGGGCTGGGGCACCCCGTGCACGGTGCCGGAGGTCCGGTACTCCTTCCACGCCGACCCCGACAGGTACCCCCGGACGATGCACTCGATCGGCAGCATCTCCGCCCGGCGCACGAGCATGGCCCGCCCGTCGACCTGCTCGAGGCCGCTGGCGTCAGGGGGGAAGTCGGCGGGATCGGCGCTCACCAGGTGGCTGGGCGCCAGATCCGCGAACTGCTCCAGCCAGAAGACCGTCATGGCCGTGAGCACGCGACCCTTGTCGGGGATGGGCTCGGCCAGCACGACATCGAAGGCCGACATCCGGTCCGAGGCGACCATCAGCAGACGGCCGTCGCCATGACCGTAGATGTCCCTGACCTTGCCGGAGTGGACGTGGGTCAGCGTCATGGTGCCTCCTCGTCGGGTGAGCCGAGCGTGTCGAGGGCGTCGACGGCCCGCCGGGCGTGGCGCAGGGCCCGGTCGATGCTGAAGGCGTCGTCGAGCTGGCCGGGTCCGAGGGGGACCTCGGGATCGGACTCGAGCACCATCCGCAGCGGCTTGGCCTCGTCCCACGCCAGACGGGCGTCGCGCTGCACGATCCGGTAGGCCGAGTCCCGATCCATGCCCGACGCCACCAGGGCGAGCAACACGGCCTGGCTGAACACCAACCCGTGCGACCGATCGAGGTTCTCCCGCATCCGGTCGGGGTGGACAACGAGGCCGTCGACGAGCGCGGTCATCTTTCGCAGAACGTAATAGGCGAGGAGGCTGGCGTCGGGCAGGACCACGCGCTCCACCGAGCTGTGGGAGATGTCGCGCTCGTGCCAGAGGGCCACGTCCTCGAGCCCCGGACCCACGTAGCCGCGCAACACCCGGGCGAGACCCGACAGCCGCTCGGCCACGATGGGGTTGCGCTTGTGGGGCATAGCGGAGCTGCCCTTCTGCCCCGATGCGAACGGCTCCTCGACCTCGCCGACCTCGGTGCGCTGAAGATGCCGTATCTCGGTGGCGAAGCTCTCCACGCTGGCACCGACCGACGCGCAGGCCCACAGGTACTCGGCGTGACGGTCACGGGCGACCACCTGGCTCGCGGGCACCGCACGCAGGCCCAGGGCGGCGCACACCCGGGCCTCCACCTCGGGGTCGATGTTGGAGTAGGTGCCGACCGCCCCTGAGAGCTTGCCCACCGACACCGCCCGACAGGCGGACTCGAGGCGCCGGCGGTCGCGGTCTGCCTGCAGGCACCAGAGCGCCAGCTTGGCTCCGAAGGTGATCGGCTCGGCGTGGATCCCGTGGGTGCGGCCGACCATGGCGACGTCGGCCAGCTCCCGAGCCCTGCGCTCGAGCGTGGCGACCAGCGCGCCGCTGGCCTCCAGGAGCCGGTCGGCGGCCGCCCTGAGGGTGAGGCCCAGCGCGGTGTCGACCACGTCGGAGGACGTCAGGCCGTAGTGGACCCACGCGCCGGCCGGCGGGCCGATGGCGTCCTGCACCACGTCCACGAAGGCGGCGACGTCGTGGTCGGTCACCCGCTCCCGCTCGGCGATGGCCGAGACCGTGTCCGGCGTGATGGCCGGCGCCCGCTCGCGCACGGCCACTGCGTCGGCTGCAGGGACGACGCCCAGCTGCGACCAGGCCTCGACGGAGAGGATCTCGATCTCCAACCAGGTGCGGAACTTCGTCTCCTCGGAGAACAGCTCCGCCATCTCGGGCAGCGAGTAGCGGGGGATCACCTCGCCCCGCCCGCCCGGAACTCGGCCAGCTGACGGGCCAGCTTCTCGTCGGTCACTGCCAGCATCTCCACGGCCAGGATGGCAGCGTTGGCGGCACCGTCGATGGACACCGTGGCAACCGGTATGCCACGGGGCATCTGCACCGTGGAGTACAACGCATCCTGACCGGACAGCGGGCCGCCGGAGAGGGGCACGCCGATGACCGGCAGCGTCGTATGGGCGGCGACTGCCCCGGCCAGGTGGGCCGCCAGCCCGGCGCCACAGATTATGGCGGCGAAGCCTTCCTCCCGGGCCGAGCGGGCGAAGGCGGCGAGCTCGTCCGGGCTCCGGTGGGCCGACAGCACCCGCTCGTCGGCCCCGACGCCGAACCGTTCCAGCGTCTGCACCGCCGGCGCCATCCGCTCGCGGTCGCTCGGCGAACCCATGAGGACCGCAACTCTCGTCATCTTGCCTCCGGGACGGTACCGGCCGAGGCCAGCTCGGCGACGTCGTGTCGGTAGTGGACGCCGGACCAGCGGACGCGACCCGCCGCCTCGTAGGCCCGCTGCCGCGCCACCGCCAGCGTGGATCCCATGGCGGTCACGTCGAGCACACGGCCCCCCGCCGTGACCAGCCGACCCTTTTCGTCCGTGGCCGTCCCGGCGTGAAACAGCATGACCCCGTCCACGGCGCTGGCGTCATCGAGCCCACCGATGACGTCGCCCCGGCGAGGATCGGACGGGTACCCGGCCGCAGCCAGCACCACGGTCACACAAGCGTCGTCGGTGAAGGACACGTCGCCGCGTAGGCGGCCGGCGGCCGCACCGGCCAGCAACCCGGCCACGTCGCCGACCAGGCGCGGGAGCACGACCTGGGCCTCGGGGTCGCCGAAGCGCACGTTGTACTCGACGACCTTGGGGCCGACGGGCGTGATCATCAGGCCGGCGTACAACACGCCGCGGTAGTCGATACCACGTCGTCGCAGCGTGGCCACCAGTGGCTCCACCGCCTGCTCGACGACGGTATCCACGATCTCGGGGCCGGCCATCGGGACGGGAGAGTACGCACCCATGCCGCCGGTGTTCGGCCCGAGGTCACCGTCGCCGACACGCTTGAAGTCCTGAGCCGGCGCCAGTGGCAGGACGCGTTGACCATCGCACAGCACGAGCAAGGACAGCTCGTGGCCGGTGAGCCCCTCCTCGATCACGATGCGGTGCCCGGCGGGGCCGAACGCCCGGCCCGACAGCTTGGCCTCGATGTCGGCCGCCGCCTCGGCGAGCGAGTCGGTCACCAGCACGCCCTTGCCGGCCGCCAGCCCGTCGGTCTTGATCACGTACGGAGGCGACGTCGCCGCCAGGTACCGGAGGGCGGGGTCGAGCTCGGTGAACGTCTCGTGGGCCGCCGTGGGCACACCGGCTTCGCCG
>DASXYV010000118.1:0-6790 GCA_036502305.1 Acidimicrobiales bacterium | reverse complement strand
AGGCGAGGGGACCGGGTGCCAGACCGAGCAGGCCGATCCCGCACACCGTGCAATACCGCTGAGCGGGCTGGACCACGTGGCTGTTCGGGCAGAGCCCCGGCATTGGCACACCGCACTGGGTGCAGTACAGGTGCGCAGCGTCCACGTCGTGACCGTTCGGACAGAGCGCCGGCGTGCTCAGTCCACACGCGGTGCAGAACCGGTTGCCAGCCGCCACCTCGTGGCCGTTGGCGCACCGACCTGGCATCCGGGCTCCGCACTCGGTGCAGAAGCGGTTGCCGGGACGGACCTCGTGGCCGTTGGCGCAGCGAGCCTGCATCGCCAACCCGCAGTAGGTGCAGTACCGATTCCCTGGAGCGACCTCGTGGCCGTTGGCGCACAGACCCGGCATGCGAGCGCCGCACTCGGTGCAGAACCGGTTGTCCGGGTGGACCTCGTGCCCTCTCACGCAGCGACCGGCCATGCGAGCTCCGCACTCGGTGCAGAACCGGTTGCCCGGCCTCACCTCGTGGCCCTTCAGGCACCTGGCCCCTCGCCCCACGCGACCCAGGGTAGCCAGACTCCCCGCGAGGGGGACTGCATTGGGGCACCGCCGAGACCGTCCCCCGGGTGTCGCCTTCGTCCGTCTTCGCCCAGCTTCGTCAGGAAGTCGTTCACGTTGCGTCAGCAAATCGTCAGGATTGGGGCCTACCGTCGCAGTCGTGAGATGTGAACGCTGTCATTCCGAGCTGGTTCGATTCTCGGTCGTCGCCGGCGACCGGTCACCTGGCAGGGACCTGGGTGTCTGTCTCTGCTGCCCGAAGGGCTTTCGCTATCACGAGCTGGCCCCGGACCGCCGACAGGCCTCGTAGCCACAGATAGGGGTCGTTCGGCGGGCCCGCCGGGTCGGAGCCGACGACCGTCGTCGCTGCGGCCATGCCACCCACGGGCGGCACTGACTAGGTTCTACCCGTGCGACTGAGCGACGGCCCGGTCGAGGCGGTCCTCCTCGACGCCGGCGGGGTCCTGCTCCTTCCCGATCCGGCCGAGCTGCGGCGCGCGCTGGCGCCGCTCGGCGAGACCCCGGACGACGAGACGTGCCGGCGGGCCCACTACGCGTGCATGCGCGAGCTCGATCGCCTCGGAGGGCCGGACTGGCCGGTCGTCGACCGCGTGCTGGCTCGCGTGGCCGGCGTGGCCGACGACCGCATCGACGGCGCCGTGTCGCTCATCGAAGAGGTGTATCTGCGCCTGCCGTGGGTACCCGTTCCCGATGCGGCGGAGACGCTTCTCCATCTGCAGGCCGGCGGCTACCCGTTGGCCGTCGTGTCGAACGCCACCGGGACCATGGAGCAGCAGTTGGCCGAGCATCGGATCTGCACCGCGGACGGTGGCCCTGCCGCCCAGGTGGCGGTGGTGGTGGACTCCGACGTGGTCGGGGTGGAGAAGCCAGATCCGGCGATCTTCGGTATCGCCCTCGACGCGCTGGGCCTGCCGCCCGACGACTGCATCTACGTGGGCGACACGGTCCACTTCGACGTCAACGGGGCCCGAGCAGCCGGTCTGCGCCCGGTGCACCTCGATCCGTACCGGTGGTGCCCAGACACCGACCACGCCCACGTGGGCTCGCTGGCCGAGCTGGCGCGAGCGCTGATCCCGATGCCCTCGGTGCCCGCCCCCCCGCCGACCCGGGATCCGGGCGCCTCGGGAGGTCCGTGACGACCTCGACCGCAGAGTTGGCGACCACGGCCGGCCGCGCGTACCCATCGTGGCTGACCGGATGGCGGCGCACGGCGCTGCTCGTGCTGATCGCGCTGGCGGCCCGGGTGGCGTACTGGAAGCTCGCCATTCCCGGCTACCACCCCATCAGTGACGCCGGCCAGTACTCCGAGCTGGCCTGGAACGTCGCCCACGGCAAGGGGCTGGAGATGGGCTTCCCCGCCCTGGCTCCGCATCCCTCGGCCTTCCGTCCGCCTGTCTACCCGCTTCTCCTCGGCTTCTGGTTCTTCGTCTTCGGGGCGTCCGTCGGCGCCGGGCAGGCGCTGAGTCTCATCACGGGCCTGGCCGCGGTGCTCCTCACCGAGCGTCTGGCCCGTCGCCTGGCGGGTCCGGTGGCCGGTGTGGTCGCCGGCCTGGCGGTCGCCGTCTACCTCCCCCTGGTCGCCGACGACGTCATGCTGCTCACCGAGTCGCTGTCGATGGTCCTGCTGGCCGGTGCGCTGCTCCTGCTGGTCGAGCGGCGGCCGGTGCTGGCCGGCGTGACCTCCGGTGTGCTCATCCTCACCCGGCCCAGCGCCCAGGGCTTCGCGCTCGTCGCTGCGCTGTGGCTGTGGTGGACGGTGGGTTGGCGCCGGGCGCTCTACTTCCTGGGCGTGGTCGCCCTGATCTTCGCGGGGTGGGTCATCCGCAACGAGATCCAGCTGGGCTCGCCGGTGACGTTCACGTCCAACGGCTTCAACCTAGCTGCCATGTACTCCACGCAGGCGCAGCAGAGCGGCGACTTCGTCGATCCCGTCTTCGACCCGCGGTTCCAGGACCTGCGTCTCCTGCAGTTCGACGAGGTGAAGTGGAGCCGGACGCTGACCGACCGCGGGATCGCCGGCCTCGAGCACAACCCGTTGTACGTGTTCGACGTCGTCGGCTCGAACAGCAAGGCCTGGTTCGAGCTCGTCCCCACCACCGGCGACTCGGCCGAGCGCCTCGACGGGCGCAACATCACCGTTCGCCACTGGGCATTGCCCGAGTTCTACCTCTTCACCGTGGGAGGCATCGCCGGGCTGGTTGTGACCCGGAGGCAGCGGCACACGGTTCTCCTCATCGCCGTGAGCCTGTACTTCACCGCCGCCAGCCTGCTCCTGCTGGCGCCGCCCCGGTTGCGGGCCCCGTTCGATCTCATCAACTGCATCGGGCTCGGGCTCCTCGCCGCGTGGTGGTGGCAGCGTCGCCGCCGGGTGGCGGAGCCGGCCGTCGGTCCGGCCGTGACCGAGGAGCCACCGGCGCCGCCCGGGGCGCGGTCGCTCTCGCGACCCGCGCCGTGACCTACGAGGAGAGCAACAGCGACGACACCACCGACACAACGATCGGGGTCAGGGCGGGAAGCTCACCCGCCTGTCGCTGGCGAAGGTGCTCGGCGACGAGCTGCTCGGTGCCTCCCACGACGAGCAGGAGCTCCTCGTCGGCGACGGTGCGAACCCGCGGGTCCTCGGCGCGGGCGGTGGCGTTCAGCTCGCGGTACAACGCGACGAACCGACGGTGCACCGCCCGACGACGCTCGAGGGCGGCGTCGCCGGCGCCTGCGATCTCGAGCACGAAGACCCGGGCGAAGCCCGGCGAGGCAGCCAGGGTCTCGAGGTAGGCGCGGATCCCCGCTCCCAGCCGCTCCCGCCAGCCCTGCCGACCGGAGACGGCGGCGGCGATCGCCCTGACGAGGAGCTGGGTCCCCGCCTCGTAGGCGGCGAGGAGGCACTCGGGCTTGCTGGGGAAGTGCTCGTAGAAGGTCCGCCGCGACACGCCGGCCCGGGCCACGAGATCGGCCACGGTCACGTCGCCGTAGGGTCGCACCGTCACCGTCTCGGTCATGGCGCTGAGCAGGCGGGCCCGTTGTGACGCCAGGACCACGTCGCGAGCAAGGCGGTGCCGGCCCGGCGGCAAGGCACCTAGCAGGAGCTCGCTCTCGGGCCCGACCGCCATATTGGTACGTTAGCGTACCGTTTAGGTACTCAGATGTTTCTCAGGCTCCGATGACGTCAGGGCGGCCGAGCCCGTCGGCCTCGCACAGGGCGAAGTAGCCGTCGCGGACGGTGCCGGCGTCGATCACCGACGTCACGTTGCCGTCGGCGTCGAGGTCGAGGTTGGCGCCGTGGATGGCGAACCACACGTCGGTCAGGCCCTGCACCTCGCTCGGGACGGTGAGGGTATGGATGGACCCGGCCGGCTCGTAGAGGTAGGAGCCAGGGGTGTTGACCTCGGGGTACTCGAGGTACTTCCAGCTCCCGGCCAGGGTCACGGCGTGCACCGGACCGGTGTGCTTGTGCGTCGGGATCGTGGTGCCGGGCTCGAAGCGGGTCCTGACGACCCACAGGCCCTGCTCCACGTCGACCTGCAGCAGTTGCAGGTGCACCCCGCCGCCGCTGTCCACGAAGGGGAGATCGTCCTCGGCCCGGTGCAGGGCCCGCGGGAGCTCGATGGTGGTCATCGTCCGACTGTAGCTTTGCCCCGCCGTCGCCCGGAAGAACGGAGATTCACGTGTTCCAGCTGCGCTTCGACCTGCGGGTCCCGCCCTTTGCGACCACGACGCACGACCAGCTCTACCGGGAGGCGATGGACATGGTGGGCTGGGCGGACGATCGCGGCTTCATGGGCATCGTCCTGTCGGAGCACCACGGTGTGGACGACGGCTACATGAGCTCGCCGTTGACGCTGGCTGCCGGCATGCTCGGGCGGACCAGGAACCTGATGTGCACGATCGCGGCCCTGCTGGTTCCGTACCACGATCCGCTCCGGCTCGCCGAGGAGGTGGCCTGCGTGGACCTGCTCTCGGGCGGCAACCGTCTCGTGCTCATCATCGGTCTCGGCTATCGCGAGTCGGAGTTCGAGATGTTCGGCAAGGATCGGTCCCGCCGCGGGCGACTGGTGGAAGAGGCGCTGGACACGATGCTCCGGGCCTGGAGCGGTGAGCCCTTCGAGTACCAGGGGCGGACGGTCCGGGTGACGCCGCGGCCGGTGACCCGCCCTCATCCCACGATGATGATCGGCGGCTCGGCGGAGATCTCCGCTCGCCGTGCCGCCCGGTTCCATCTCCCGTTCATGCCGCCCCTCGCTGACGACGACCTTGCCCGCGCCTATTACGAGGAGGCCGAGCGGGTCGGCTACGGGTCGCCGTTCGTCATGATGCCCTCGGGCCCTGGCGGCGTCATCGTCTCCGACGACCCGGAACGGGTCTGGCGCCAGATCGGGCAGCACGCGCTGTACGACGCCCAGACCTACGCCAGCTGGCAGTACGCCGACCAGCGCTCGTCGTGGAGCGTCGAGGCTGAGGACGTCGCCGGGGTCCGGGCCAGCGGCCAGTACCAGGTCGTCACCCCCGGTGACTGCGTCAAGCTCGTCCGGGAGCACGCATCGGTCACCCTCCACCCCCTCGTCGGCGGGATCGACCCGGCGATTGGCTGGGAGAGCCTGCAGCTGGTGGCGGACAAGGTCATGCCGGAGCTGGCTGCGGGCTGAAAGTACCGGGGAACGATGGCGGTCGCCGGGGCGTTACCACCAGCGAGGACGCCGCCATCAGAGAGGGGCAAACCATGTTGTTTGGTCGGCACAAGACCGACATGCCGGACGAGAGCCAGGCGCTCGCCGGGAGACCGGGGCAGGTGCCGGTGCCTGAGCGCCATTTCGTGAACGGCAACCCGCTCGAGCCTCCGTTCTCCGAGGATCTGGAGCAGGCGGTGTTCGGCATGGGGTGCTTCTGGGGGGCGGAGCGGAAGTTCTGGGAGGCCGACGGGGTCTTCACCACCGCGGTCGGCTACGCCGGGGGCTTCAGTCCCAACCCGACCTATGAAGAGGTCTGCTCGGGACGCACAGGCCACGCTGAGGTGGTGCTGGTCGTGTTCGACCCGAAGCGCACCAGCTACGAGGCGATGCTGCGGATCTTCTGGGAGAACCATGATCCGACCCAGGGCATGCGCCAGGGCAACGACGTCGGCACGCAGTACCGCTCGGCGATCTACACCTACTCTCCTGCCCAGCAGAAGGCGGCCGAGAGCTCCAGGGACGCCTACCAGGAGGTGCTGACAGCCGCGGGTCACGGCCCGATCACCACCGAGATCCGCGAGGCCCCGGCGTTCTACTACGCCGAGGACTACCACCAGCAGTACCTGGCCAAGAATCCCTACGGCTACTGCGGCATCGGAGGCACGGGCGTCAGCTGCCCGACCGGGCTGGTCTCGTGACCTGAGGCCGGCCGCGACCAGGCCCCAATCCCAGAGTCCCGATCCGAACAGGCCAATCTCAACAGGCAATCTCAACAGGCCAATCTCAGCAGGTCAGCCCCAACCCAGCTGGGTGAGCCGGGCGTCGTCGATGCCGAAGTGGTGGGCCACCTCGTGCACGACCGTGCGGCGAACCTGGCGGACGACGTCGTCCTCGGTCTCGCAGGCGGCACAGATGGGCTGGCGGAAGATGGTGATCCGGTCGGGCATGACCATGCCCGAATAGCCCCAGTGGCGCTGGGTGAGGGGAATGCCCTCGTAGAGGCCGAGCAGGTTGCCCCGGCGCGACCGCTCCTCCACGAAGACCGAGACGTTGTCCATGGCCCGGCCCAGCTCGGCAGGGAGACCGTCGAGCGCCTCGGCCACCAGCTCCTCGAACCGGGCGTCGGGGACCACGACCATGCGACCAGCATCCCACCAGGCCTGGCGCCGGGCTGTCCGGGCAGGTACAGGCCCTCCGAGGTGGTTTCGGCGGGGAACCCGAGGAAAGACGGGCCAGCGTGGCGAATATAGGGACCGTCCACGACGCGCCTGGGTGGGCCGGGCCCACCGGCGGGCGATGCCCTCCAGGACCTCGAGACGGTCTACCCTCGCCGCCACCATGCCGCCCATGGCTTTCCTGTGAATCTCGTCGACATCGTCCTCCTGGTTCTCCTGGTCGCCTCGATCGTCCATGGGGTCAGGCTCGGCGCCGCCATCCAGGTGCTGTCGTTCGGCGGCTTCTGGCTGGGGTTGTTCCTCGGTGCGCTGCTGGCGCCCACGGTCGCCAACGCCGTGTCCGGCTCCGTCGCCAAGGCCGCCGTCTCCCTGGTCGTCGTCTTCGGGAT
>DASXYV010000117.1:0-3237 GCA_036502305.1 Acidimicrobiales bacterium | reverse complement strand
CAGAATCGGGTAACGCCCTCGGATCTCCCGAGCGACGCCTGGCGGGGTTCAACTCCCCTCACCCGCTATGTGCCTCTCCCAGCCGACGGCCGATCGAACGTGCGGCGGACAATGGCGGAGCCCTGACGTCGAACGTGTGTTCGTGTAAGGTGAGTGGTGCCTTCGTGGGCGAGGCAGTGACCGCCCTCCTCTGATCAGTCGAGCGCGCCCAGCGCGCGGGACGAGCGAGGAGTGGCATGCCCAGGAGCGCCGTGGTGGCGAGTCGAGCCCTGCGAGAGGCCCTGGCCGCCCTGGAGCCGGAGGTGCTGTCGGGCGACGACTGCGCCACCCTGGCCGAGGACCTGGCCCGCACAGCCAAGGCCTGCGTCGCCGCCCAGGCCCGTCTGGCCTCCCGGGCGGCCGACGCCGGTGCCCACCATCGACGGGGCTACGCCAACGCCGCCGACTGGCTGGCCCGCACCGCCGGCTCCTCGACCGGCCAGGCCCGCGCCGCGCTGGGCACCGCGGCGGCGCTGGAGGGCTGTCCGAAGACCAAGCAGGCGGTGGTGGCCGGCGAGCTGTCGCTCGCCCAGGCCGAGGAGATCACCAGGACCCGATACCGTGGAGCGGTGAGCGTGCAGCTCAATCACACCATCGTGTGGTGCACGGACAAGGAGCGGTCGGCCGCGTTCCTCACCGAGATCCTCGGGTTGGAGCCGGCGACCGCCTTCGGGCCGTTCCTCATCGTCGAGGCCAGCAACGGCGTGTCGCTTGACTTCCACGATGTGGACGGTGAGATCGCCTCGCAGCACTACGCGTTCCTCATTGACGAGGGCGATTTCGACCAGATCTTCGGGCGGATCTCTGAGCGCGGACTCGCCTTTTGGGCCGATCCGGGTCTCAATCGGGAGGGCGAGATCAACCGCAACGACGGGGGCCGCGGCGTGTACTTCCGCGACCCGGACGGCCACGTCCTGGAGATCATCACGAGACCGTACGGCTCCGGTCGGTCGGCCTCAGGAGGGTAGGCTGCCCGAACATGTGCGGGATCAGTGGCTTTTGGGGTCCTCGCGACCGCGGGTTGCTGGAGGCGATGACCGACGCTCAGCGCCACCGCGGACCTGACGACGAGGGCTACTTCGAAGCCGACGAGGCCAGCCTCGGGTTCCGTCGCCTCAGCATCATCGACATCGAGCACGGGCACCAGCCCATGTCGACCGATGACGGGCTCGTGCACATCGTCTACAACGGCGAGGTCTACAACTTTCGCGAGCTGCGAGCCGAGCTGGAGCCGCTGGGCCACACCTTCCAGACCAACTGCGACACCGAGGTGGTCCTCCACGCCTACGAGGAGTGGGGGACCGACTGCTTCGCCCGCTTCAACGGCATGTGGGCGCTGGCGCTGCTGGACCGGCGCAACGCTCGTGCCCGGCTCGTGCTCGCCCGCGACCACTTCGGGATCAAGCCCCTCTTCTACGCCCGCAACGGCCAGCGGGTGCTGTTCGCGTCCGAGGTCAAGGCCATCCTCCAGGACCCGAGCTTCGAGCGGGCCGTCAACGAGCAGGCCATGTTCGACTACCTGGCCCACGGGCTGTTCGACCACACGACCTCGACGTTCTTCGAGGGCGTCCGCCAGGTCCCGGCGGCAGCGTTCGCCGTCATCGACGACTCGGGGGTCACCGAGACCACCTACTGGACGCCACGGCTGAGCGAGTCGGGCTCGGCCGACCCCGAAGAGTTCCGAGCGGTCTTCGAGCGTGCCGTCGAGCGTCGCCTCGTCGCCGACGTCCCACTGGGCATCTGTCTCAGCGGGGGGCTCGACTCCTCGTCAATCTGCGGCGTGATGGCGAAGCTCCTCAGGGAGAAGGTGCCCGACGCCACCTCGATGGGCGACCGGCTGAAGACGTTCTCAGCCGTGTTCCCCGGCGATCCCATCGACGAGTCGGACTACATCGAGGAGGTCGTCAAGCTCACCGGTGCCGACAATGCCCAGGTCCAGCCGACGGCCTCCGACTTCATCCGGGAGCTCGAGGCCTGGGTCTGGCACGTCGAGGAGCCCATGGTGAGCAGCGCCCCGTTCGCCATGTGGATGGTCATCCGTCGGGCCCGCCAGGACGTCACCGTCGTGCTCGACGGCCAGGCGGGGGACGAGCTGCTCGCCGGCTACTCGCACTACCCGTACGTCTTCCTGCGCGAGCTTGCCCACAAGCGTCGCTGGCGCAAGTTCGTCCACGAGGCGTGGCGCACCCGAGACCTCGTCGTGCCGCTGATCCGCCGTCGCCTGCGCGACCGCCGACACCGGGTCGACCTCACCGGCCTCCTGCAGCCGAGCTTCTTGGGGCGGCACCAGCCCCCCCGGGACGATCGCGCCACGAACGACCTCAAGCTGCGCCTGCTCCAGGACTTCGTGACCTACAGCCTGCCGCCCCTGCTGCGCTACGAGGACCGCATCTCGATGGCCCACTCCCTGGAGGCGCGCCTTCCGTTCCTCGATCAGGAGCTCGTCGAGCACATCCTCAGCCTCCCCACAGAGGCGATCATCGACGACGGCTGGAACCGAGCCGTGCTGCGCAAGGCACTGAGCGACGTGCTGCCGGACAAGGTTCGTCGGCGCCGCAAGAAGATCGGGTTCACCACGCCGGAGTTCCGCTGGTTCCGCCGACAGCGCGCCGCCCTACAGAGCCTCATGCGGTCGCCGAGCTTCTCCAGGCGCCCATGGTGGAACGGCCCGGCCGTGGCCGAGGCGTTTCGTCAGGCGTGCGTCGGCGAACGCGAGGAGAGCATGTTCTTCTGGCGGGCGATCAACGCCGAGGTCTGGATGCGGATCTTCATCGACGACCGGGCGACGAGCCTGAACGAAGACAGCTACGCCGCCGGGTTCGCCGTCCGGGGTGACGCGCAGGTCCGGGCCGTGCTCGATCCGACCGACGGCAAGGCCCTGGCATCGTCGGCTCCCAACCCCCGCCGGCACCTGTTCATGACGCTCGATGGTCAGACGTTCGCCCGCGTCCCGCTGCGGTCCCCGGTGATCGGGCGCGGCGACGACCTCACCGATGTCCTCGGTGGATGCCTGGACGGCCTGCGAGAGCAGGGCTGCGCGCCGCGTGACGGCGACCTGGTCGTGATCAGCGAGAAGGCGCTGTCGATCAGCCAGGGCCGGGGCCGCCCGGTGGACGAGATCCACTGCACCACGGCGGCCAATGTGCTCTCCCGGTTCGTCACCCGAACGGCCATCGGCATCGGCCTGGGGCACCCCAC
>DASXYV010000116.1:0-4280 GCA_036502305.1 Acidimicrobiales bacterium | reverse complement strand
GCCCACAACGGACCGCGCCCACCCGCGATAGACCGTGGACATGGCGGACCTCGACGAGCTCCTCCAGATCGGCGTGGCCGTCGCCCGGTCGGCCGGCGATCTGCTCCTCGACGGCCTCCACCGGGCCCGGACGAGCGTCCGTACCAAGTCCTCCCGCACCGACATGGTCACCGAGATGGACCTCGCCAGCGAGTCCCTCATCGCGGCGTCGCTCCACCGCCAACGGCCGAGGGACGCCATCCTCGCCGAGGAGGGGGCGCGACAGGACGGCAGCACGGGAGTGCGTTGGATCGTGGACCCCCTCGACGGGACGACCAACTACCTGTACGCGTGGCCAGCCTTCGCCGTGTCGATCGCCGCCGAGATCGACGGTCGCGTCGCCGTGGGCGTCGTCCACGACCCGTCGCACGCCGAGACGTTCGTCGCCGTCCGAGGCGTTGGAGCCTGGCTGTCGGATCCCGACGGCACCGACGGCGCGCCCGACACGCAGGGGGCACGGTCGGCGCCCACCGAAGACGACCGGACGCCACTGCGGCTCGACGCGCCGCCCAGGCTGGCCGACGCGCTGGTCGGGACCGGCTTCAACTACGACGCCACCCTGCGCGCCCGCCAGGCCGAGGTCCTCACCCGCGTCCTCCCGGTTGTGCGCGACATCCGCCGAGCGGGCGCCGCCGCCCTCGATCTGTGCTGGGTCGCCGCCGGGCGCCTCGACGCCTTCTTCGAAGCCGGCCTCCAGCCCTGGGACTGGGCCGCGGGTGCCCTCGTCGCGGCCGAGTCGGGCGCGTGGGTCGGTGACCTCGAGGGGGGACCGCCGTCGGGATCGATGACGCTGGCCGCCGCGCCCGAGCTGGCTGCTGCTCTACGGGCGCTGCTCGTCGAGGCCGGCGCCGGGAGCGCTCCTCTCGATGCTCCCGGCTGAACGAGGGGCAGGCCTCACTCGAAGAAGACCTCGGCGACGTCCCGGACGAGCTGCTCGTCGACCGTCTTGAGCTCGGCCAGGGCCTCGGCCAGCGGTACGCGAACGATGGCGTTCGATCGGAGGGCCACCATGGAGTCGAACGCCCCGGCATGGACGGCATCGATGGCCGCCACACCGAAGCGGGTCGCCAGCACCCGGTCGTAGGCCGTGGGCGTGCCGCCCCGCTGCACGTGGCCGAGGATCGTCACCCGGGACTCGAAGCCCGTGCGCCGTTCGATCTCCTCGGCGAGGAGGTTGCCGATTCCTCCCAGGCGCTCGTGACCGAACTCGTCGACCGAGGACGACGCCAGCTGCAGCGTGCCCTCCTGGGGCTTCGCCCCCTCGGCGACGACCACGATGGAGGCGAACCGACCCTTCTGGTGCCGCCGCTTGAGGCTCTCGCACACGGCGTCGATGTCGAACGGTTCCTCGGGCACGAGGATCTCCGCCGCGCCGCCGGCGATGCCGGCGTACGTCGCTATCCATCCCGCGTGCCGGCCCATCACCTCGCACACGATGACCCGGTCGTGCGACTCCGCCGTGGTGTGGAGGCGGTCGATGGCGTCGGTGGCGATCTGCACGGCCGTATGAAAGCCGAAGGTCACCTCCGTCGCGGACAGGTCGTTGTCGATCGTCTTGGGCACTCCGACGATCGACAGACCCTCGCCCGAAAGGCGATGGGCGACCCCGAGGGTGTCCACGCCCCCGATGGCAACCAGGGCCTCGAGCGCGTGGTCGGCGACGGTCTCGCGCACGCCGGCTACGCCGCCGTCGACCTTGTAGGGGTTGGTGCGCGACGTGCCGAGGATCGTCCCCCCTCTGGGAAGGATCCCTCGGCACCGCTCCACGTCCAGTTGCAGCGTGCGGCCCTCGATCGCCCCTCGCCACCCGTCCGCGAGGCCGACGAACCCGTCTCCGTACGCCACCTCGCCCTTGCGAACCACGGCCCGGATGACCGCGTTCAGCCCCGGGCAGTCGCCCCCACCCGTCAGCACGCCGACTCGCACCGGATCACCTCCTCACACTCGCCGTTTGGGCTCGGTCACCTTGCTCAGGAAGTCGACCTCCCGCTCGAAATCACCCACATCCTCGAAGCCCTTGTAGACGCTGGCAAAACGCAGGTACGCCACCTCGTCCAAACGGCGAAGCCGGTCGAGGACGGCCACGCCGATCTGCTGGCTGGTCGGCTCCGGACCGAGCAGCCGCATGGCCTCCTCGACCTCGCCGGCGAGGGCGTCCATGGCCTCGACGCTCACGGGCCGGTTCTTGGTGGCCGCCCGTACGCCCGCGACGACCTTGGACCGCTCGAACGGCTCCCGGTCGCCCGATCGTTTGACCACCATCAGCGGCGCTTCCTCGATGCGCTCGAAGGTGGTGAACCGGCGCCCGCAGGTCGCGCACTCGCGCCGCCGGCGGATGGCCGTGCCGTCGTCGGCCAAGCGCGAGTCCACCACCCGGTCCTCGAGGCTCGAGCAGGTCGGACAGCGCACGGGCGCGGACGCTATCGCTCCAACTGCTCCGGCGCGTCGTGTCTGCGGTGCGTCCCGGCGACGCCGGCCGCCATCGCGATCGGGCGCCGGATCAGGGAAGCACGAGGCGCTGACCCGCTGGGAGGGAGCCCTCCGGGACCTGGGTGGACAACTGGTCCACCAGGGGCCGTGGGTCCTCGTCGGGGTGCAGGTGACGGGCGATGCTCCACAGGGTGTCGCCCGGCTGGACGATGTAGGTCCGAGTGGCGACCGCGGCCGCCGCCGGCGTCGCCCGCCCGGGGACGACGAGGGGATCGCCCCCGGGCAGGACGAGGGGCCGGATGACCAACACCAGCCCCACAGCGAACGCGATGGCTGTCAGCCGACGCCGGATCGTGGCCCTTCGCCGTGCCGCCGGAGTGGGGGGACGACGGCATCGACGATCGATGGGCTCGGTGCCGGCCAGCCGGCGCGGCTCGGGCGGCCGCACGGGCTGGCGGGCACTGACACGATCCCGTGGGAGGGGGTAGGCAATGGCGGCCATGCTCGCTCGCTTCTACTCGCTCGCTTCACTCGACTCGTAGTGCCGAACACCTGTTCCGTACTACCGAACACCTGTTCTCCTGCCACTCCAGCAGATCACGAACGTCTGTTCGTTGTCAAGCGGCCAGTCGAACAGATGTTTCCCCCGACCCGATGGTCCTGGTACGCTGGGAACGCACGTTCGACGCCGGGTCCCAAGCGAGCCCGGTACCGGCGAAAGAACCAGGGAAAGCACCTGCAGGACGGGTCCGACATGAGGACAGCGAGACCATGCCCGAGGCGACGCTGAGCGGCAAGCGGCGGGAGATCCTCGACTTCATCGCCGAGCGGCTCCAGGAGCGCGGCTATCCACCGTCGGTGCGCGAGATCGGCGAGGCGGTGGGCCTCAACTCGTCGTCGACTGTCCATGCCCACCTGGCCACGCTCCAGCGCCAGGGCTTCCTGCAGCGCGACCCGACCAAGCCCCGCGCCATCACGGTCAGCTACGACCCCTCGTCGGGGGCGGCGCTGGCCAGCCGGCCGGTGCGGCACGTGCCGCTGGTCGGCGAGGTGGCCGCCGGAACCGACGTGCTCGCCCAGGAGAACGTCGAGGACCTCATGCCCCTCCCCCAGGACTTCACCGGGACCGGCACCCTCTTCATGCTCAAGGTGCGCGGCGACTCGATGGTGGGCGCCGGAATCCTCGACGGCGACCACGTCGTGGTGCGCCAGCAGCCCGAGGTCGAGCGGGGCGACATCGTCGCCGCCGGCCTCCCCGATGGGGACGCCACGGTGAAGCAGTACAGCCGCCGGGGACGCAAGGTGGTCCTCAAGCCGGCGAACCCGGACTACGAGCCGCTCGAGCACGACGCGGCCGACGTGACCGTCTACGGCAAGGTCGTGACCGTCCTCCGCCGGCTGTAGGGCGCGGCTCGCCCCAGATCAGGACAGCCCGATCAGGACAGCCCGATCAGGAGAGCTTGGCCAGGGCCGCCTCGTAGTCGGCGCGGTTCCGCGGCGTGAGCATCTCGGGGGAGGCGAAGGTGGCGACGACCGTGCCGGTCTTGTCGATCACGAACGTGGCCCGGTCGGCACAGCCGAAGGCCTCGTTGAACACCCCGTAGGCCCGGGCCACGGCACCGTGGGGCCAAAAGTCTCCGAGCACCGGGAAGCCGAAGCCCTGCTCCTCGGCCCACCGAGCCTGGGCGAAGGGGCTGTCGCAGGAGACCGCGAGGAGCTGCGCGTTGGCGGTCTGGAATGACGACAGATCATCACGCAGCTCGCACAGCTCACCTTGGCAGACCCCGGTGAAGGTGAACGGGTAGAAGACG
>DASXYV010000115.1:0-2205 GCA_036502305.1 Acidimicrobiales bacterium | reverse complement strand
GACCTGCTGGTCAGCGCCCTCGTCGCCGCCACCCGCCGGGCCCAGGAGATGGGCGCGGCCATCGAGGCCAGAGGCGGACTGCACTCGGCCAGCCGGATTGGCCCCCGCCCCCGGCTGGTGGACGGGGCGGTCCTCGTCCTGGCCGCAGCCATCAGTACAGCCATGGTGATGGTCTGATGCAGCCGCGACTCGTGTTCGTTTCGATGGGCCCGCCTCCCGACTGGGCCGTGCAGCCACGGTGATGGCCTGATCGACCCGCGCTGGGCCGAGAATTCCGTCTTCCTGCGGGCACGTTGCGATCTACACTGAGCCGGGCATGCACCGGTCACTCGTCGAGCGGCGCCTCATCGAGGTCAACTCGCGGCTCAAGCGCGTCCGCGAAGAGCTGGTCGTTGTCGACGAGCAGCTGGCAGCGCTGGCCGAGGCGGCCGACGAGGCGCGCATCCGATATCTCGTCTCGGAGACGCCGCTCGCGGACCGTGAGCTTCGGGAGGCGCGTCGGCACGCCGATGCCATGGCCCGCAGCCGATCCGCGGTGGTCGAGTCGATCACCGAGCTCGAGCGGGCGCAGGACGAGTTGCTCGACCGGCTCGTGACCGAGCCGCAGTAGCCGGTCGGGAAGGAGCGATCGTTGACCGTGCGCGTCGTCATCGCCGAGGACGAGGGGATCATCCGCCTCGACCTCAAGGAGGTCCTCGAGGAGGAGGGCTACGAGGTTGTCGGGGAGACCGGGCGGGGAGACGAGGCCGTCACCCTGGTCCGTCAGCACGGCCCGGAGCTGGCGATCCTCGACATCAAGATGCCCGGGCTCGACGGGCTCGCCGCGGCGCGGGAGATCTCCGGGGAGCGACTGGCGGCGGTGCTCATCCTCACCGCGTTCAGCCAGCGCAACCTCATCGAGGAGGCCCGCGACGCCGGCGCCCTGGCCTACCTGGTGAAGCCGTTCCAGAAATCCGAGCTCATTCCCGCCATCGAGGTGGCCCTGGGACGGTTCGCCGAGCTCAAGGCCCTCGAGGCCGAGAACCGGGGACTCGAGGGGCAGAACCGCAGCCTCGAGGACCTGCTCGAGCGCCAGCGTCTGGTGGATCGGGCCAAGGGACTGCTCATGGACAACCACGGCATGAAGGAGGCGGACGCCTTCTCGTTCATCCAGCGCACGGCCATGCGTCTTCGCCTCACCATGAAAGAGGTCGCCCGCCAGGTCATCGAGGGCACCCTCATCCCCTGAGGCTGGGGGCCCGAGATCGGAGGAGCGGCTAGGCCTCGGCGACGAAGAGCTGTGCGGCGATGGCCGGCCCCAGCTCGATGGTGGCGTCGGTGTCCATGTCGTCGAGCACCAGGGTTAGGCTGCCGTCTGTCTCCTTCGTCTGCACCCGGGCATCGATCCCGGGCACGAAACCGTGGCTGCTCAGGTAGCTCAGCGACTCGAGATCGATCTCGACCTGCTCGGTGACCCGCTCGAGGCGGACGTGGTCGCCGGGCTCGGCGTCCGCCAGCGACGTCTGGGCCGGGGCCGATCCACTGGCACCGGGAATGGGGTTGCCGTGGGGGCAGGTGCGGGGATGGCCGAGCAGGTCGATCAGGCGGGCCTCGACCTCGTCGGAGATGACATGCTCCCAGCGGCCCGCCTCGTTGTGCGCCTTGTGCCACTCCAGACCGATGATGTCGGTGAGGAGCCGCTCGGCCAGTCGATGCTTGCGGACCACGCTCTCCGCTCGGGATCTGCCCTTGGCCGTGAGGGTGACCGATCGCGCCGCCACCGTGACGTAGCCGTCGCTCTTGAGCCGTCGCACCATCTCCGACACCGTCGGAGCCGAGTGGCCGAGGCGCTGGGCCAGACGAGCCTGGATGACCTGCACGCCCTCCTCCTGAAGGGCGTGGATGGCTTCGAGGTACTCCTCGACCGGAGGGTGAAAGCCGTTGGCCACGACCTTCAATCCTACCCGGGGGGCCGCGGAAACGGCCGGGCGTCGGCCCCGGAGGCCAACCTGCACCGATTGGGGCGATATATGCGATCCGCCGGGAGCCGCGGTGTCGGGCGCGGCCCGCAATAGCATCGGCCCGTGTTGCGTCCTGCAAACTGGACCAGCCCAGCGGGTGAGAGTCCCGTCCGGGTAATCGCCGGAGAGCCCGGTAGCAGGCCCCGGTCCGTCGTCGAGAGGTGGCGGGCTGAGCGGGGCGTCGAAAGCCTCTTTGGAGGGAGCA
>DASXYV010000114.1:0-1793 GCA_036502305.1 Acidimicrobiales bacterium | reverse complement strand
CTTTCCTTCGAGGCGACGGATAACCGCCGGGGATGCCGAGCTGGATGCCTTCGAGGCACGGCGAGGCTTCAAGCTGCCGGGCTCCTACCGCAACTTCGCCCGGGAATTCGGCCGATGCGAGCTGGCCACGGACATGGGCGTCTGGAAGATTGCGGTCCCCGCCCTACCTGCCGACTCGGACTCCCTGGACCTCGATTGGCTCAACGAGTCGATGGCCGGGGTCGTCGCCATCGATGCCGAGGGCTGCCCCGGGCAGGAGCCGGGCGACCGCGAGCGGGCCCCCCGGATGGTATTCTTCGCGGAAGACGTGGGCGGGGACTACTACGGCTGGGACCTGGGAGAGCCGACCGCGGGCTCGGAGTACGCCATCTACGCAAGGACGCCGACTTACGAGCGGGTGGCCTCCTCGTTCGAGGAGTTCCTCCTGGGCTACGCCCTGGGCAGGGACCTGGCCCGATGGTCCGAGGCGGGCGAGCCGGGGCCCGATGCCAAGTATGAGCCGGGCGAGGACCCGAGAATCCCCCTCGAACCGATGTAACAAGCTCGGCCGACCGGCTAAGTGGCTAGCCAGAAAGAGCCGGACAGGACTCCCGCCGTCTCCAGCCGCTGGCGGCCCGTCGTGCCCTCCAGGTGGTCCAGCGCCCGACGGAGCGACTTGCCGAGTTCCGGCGTCGGCTCGTTCGCCAAGACCCGGCCCTTGATCTCCCGCCACAGCCCCTCCAGCGGGTTCAGCTCCGGGCAGGCCGTCGGCAGCAGCCGCACCTCGATCCCCAGCCGCCGGGCCAGCGCCCGGCTGGCCTTGGCCGTGTGCGGGCTGCCCCGATCGACGAACAGGACGATGTTCCACCCCCGCCACAGCGAGCGGAGGTGCCGCAGGTGGGCCTGGAAGCTGTGCTGGTTCCACCCGGCGGCCTCGTCCAGGCAGACCGTCCCGGTGCCCACGTTCAGGGCCCCGAAGACGACCCGCTTCGAGCGGTTGCCGGTGATCGGCACCTCGGCCTGCTCGCCGACCTTGGCCCAGCACGCCCGCAAGGGCGGCGTCTCGGTCAGGATCGTGGCGTCGGAGAACAGGACCGCCGTCCGCTTGCGGCCCTTGAGGCCCCTGCGGAGCCCCCTTTTGCCTGCCGCCACGTCGGCGACCGCCGGGACAGGACGAAGCGGGGCCGCCTCCAGCGATAGCCGGATTCGTGCAGCGCCCGCCGCACCGTCGAGTCGCTCGCCTCGATCTCCTCCTTCCCGAGCCGATCGAGGAGCAACCCGGTCGTCCAGTTGGTGTGCCGGTAGCCGAAGTCGCCCGGGGCCTTGCCCATCAGCTCGCCGACCCGGGCGACGACCCGGTCGCGCAACTCCCGGCTGCGGCCCGGGGCGGTGCGGGTCGTCGTGGCGGCGTGCAGGTCGCTGCGGCGATGCTCCTCGAAGCGGGCGAGCCACTCGTAGAGGGTGGAGCGGCCGACCCGCTGGGTGCGGGCGACGGCCGAGGCCCCCTGGCCGTCGGCCAGGGCCAGCAGGGCGACGACCCGGCGGAGCTGGTCGGCGTCGTCGGTGCGGCGGGCGAGCCGCTCCAGCTCGGCCCGCTGCCTCGGGGTCAGGGCGAGGGTGGGCATGTCGGACCTCCTGCTCGGAGGTCAGCCTGCAAGACTTAGGCCGTACTGTCCGCTCCTCAGTGAGGACCTACTTAGCTACCAGCCCACGAACCTGCCCGATGCCGCATTCGGCAAGTCCAAGTCCTTGGTCGTGCTCTATGCGCTGGACGGCAAGGCAGGGATCGCGGAGTGTCGCGACGATCAGCCGCT
>DASXYV010000113.1:0-3189 GCA_036502305.1 Acidimicrobiales bacterium | reverse complement strand
GACCACTTAGGGCTCTTCCGCAGCGACGGATCGCGGAAGCCCTCCTGGAAAGCATTCCGGGACGCCGCTGGCGCCTTCGAGGCCGGATGCGTCCCAGCCTCGGCCTCCTCGCACCCCTAGATGATGGCTGCCATTCACCCTTCACGCCAGGGCCGAGCATCGGCGCTCGGCAGGAGGCCTCGAACGTTGCCGGGACCTGGTGAGGGATCATCGACAACGAAACGCACAGGACGGATCTTCTTCGTGGCGAGTGTCGCGACGACGCTCGAGCACTTTGCCGCCCCGTTGGCTCGGCACCTGGGGGACAAGGGTTGGGAGACCATCGCCGCAGCCGAGGGCGCGTCGGGACTTGATGGCTTCGTTCGGAGTCATGACCTTCCTCCGTATCGCCGTCGCGGACCAAGTGCCCTATTGTGCGCCTTCCTACAGCTTCGTCAGTTGATCAGACAGGAGCAGCCGGATGTGCTCCACCTGCACACGCCGCCGGCCCTTGTTATCGGTCGACTTGCCGGGATAGCGACCGGCGTCCCGACCGTGGCAGTGGTCCACGGTACCTTTCTCGAACCCCTTTCTTGGCGCTCGGTCATCTATGGGGTCGTGGAAGGTCTGCTTGCCCGGATGGCGGCCGTCACGGTCACCATCAACCGGGACGATGATCTGTTCTATCGGCGTGCATGTAGGCGCACATCCGTTTATCAGGCGCCGGTTGGGGGGGCTGGGATCGACGCGAATTGCGTCCGCGCCAATGGGCGTGGTCAGCGGGTCCACGAGACTTTGCTCTGCATAGGTCGGCTCACGCCAGAGAAGAACCTGGATCTCGTCGTCGAGGCGTTCCGCTTGGCTCGAGGGCGGGTGCGCAATCTGCGGCTACGACTTGTTGGTCCTAACAGCACGCCGGGTGACGCCAGTTGGACCGCTCCAGAGATTCGAGGTATTGATCGACTGCCTTGGACGGATGATCCGCTATCCGAGATGGCCTCTGCCGGCGTCGTGGTCTCCGCGAGTCTTCGGGAAGGCTTTTCCATGGCGGTTGCAGAGGCGCTGGTTCTTGGGTGCCCGGTCGTCGCCGTCGCCAACCGAGGCACTCGAGAGCTCCGTCGGAGGGCGGGCCGGCGGCTGACGTTGGTCGACAACGACGCGGTAGCGATGGCCGATGCGATCGTCAATTGCCTCGAGCGACATCACGACCGGAACGTCCAAGAGGACCTTCTTGCCCAGTGGTCCACGACGGCAGCGGTACGTTTTCATTCTGAGAAGGTTGAGGAGCTGGTGCTTGGGCGTGGCCCGGATTGATCAGGGGAGCGGATTGACTTGAGGAGGACTTCCAGGCCGGGAGGGTCTGGGAGCACAGGTGGTCGAGGAAGCGCTCGGCGTCGCCGTTCCGGTCGAAGTGCCGGGTCTTCTGGGGTCCTCCGGGGGTACTCCCGCCACCGGGCCCGGTAGGCCAGTCGGCCCGCTTGTCGATCCTCGCCACGGCTCCCGTTTCCCCCTCTCGCGGGGCAATCCTGACCCGCGGGTCAGCCCTCAATTAGTCCTCAGGTCCTCAGAAAGTCCTCAGCCCTGAGGACTGTTACGGACAATCATTGTCAATAACGGTCACTTACGGACAGGAGGAAATCCCAGGTCAGAGGGCATATTAGCCCTCTCGACAGGGAGTGGTGACGGTGAGCCGGCCTGTAGGCGGGGTTCTGTCCGCCGCCTCGCTCGAGGCGGGGCGGCGTGGTGGTCATCCATCTGAGCGGCCTACCTGGGGACGGCGCCCTCGATCGGGCGCCCGGCGGGTCACCATGTCCCTCGTTTGGCCTTGCTCCGGGTGGGGTTTACCGAGCCGACCGGGTCACCCCGGCCGCTGGTGCGCTCTTACCGCACCGTTTCACCCTTGCCTGTGCGGGCCAGCGGCCCGCCATCGGCGGTCTGTTCTCTGTGGCACTTTCCTGCGGGTCGCCCCGACTGGCGCCTAGCCAGCACCCTGCCCTACGGAGCCCCGACCTTCCTCGACCCGGTCTCCGTCAGAAACGGACCCGAGCCGCGACCACCCGGCCGACTCACCGTCGCCTCAATGATCCCATGTGGCACGCCGGTCGTCATCAGGTGCCGTGGTCGCGGCCAACGCCCCTGCCACGTAATTACATACATGTAAGCTGGATCGGGTGTCACACCCTCCTGAGACGCTGGATGTCGTGAACAGCGCGACTATCGAGGCAGCGGCAACCCGCCTGGCCACGCTGCTCACGACGGGCGGAGGGGGCGCGGCCGGTCCGGGTGAGCCAGGCCTCGATTTCGAGCAGGAGATCCGACCTCGGCCGTTGCCGAAGGGCGAGGTTCCCGCGGACGTGTGGGCCGTCGACGGCGGCCAGGCCGTGGTGGCCGACGCCCGTTGCCTCCAGGTCGTGGTGACGAGGACGTCGAGGGTGCGCTTCCGGGCGGGCGTCTGCGAGCAGCAGGACGCGGAGCCGCTCCGCGCCTACCTGCTCGGAGGCGTCGAGAGTCGCGCGGCGCTCGCCCAGCTGGGTCTTCCCCTCCCGCCCCACACGGTCGTGGACGCGAACCTGGTACGCGACCGGTGGGAGTGGGATGCGGTCGAGCGCTGCGTCGACGAGGCCGACGGGGGGGCGCTGGTCTTGGTCGACGGCGACCTCTGGCCCGACTGGCGCATCCCGTCCGACCACGTCGGTGCCCTGCTGGAGCGGGGCCGCCAGCGCGGCGTGCTGGTCGTCGGCGTGACCAAGCACTCGTCGCTGTCCCGCGGCGGGGCGCCGCTGCTGGGGCAGCTCGAGGCGGAGGCCGAGGAGGCTCTCGGCCCCGACACCCGCTGGTGGGCGCCGGTGGCCGCCAGCCGCCCCGCCGAGGCGAGCAGCCACTCGGCCCAGGCTCCGGACTGGCCAACCTCCCCGCTCGCCGTGCAACTGGTCGCGGCCAGGCTCGACCCCGCGGCACGCTTCTCGTTCCGCGTCGACATTCCCGCAGGGACGTCGCCCGAGCTGGCGCTCGCCGCCCTCGCAGCTGTGTCCGACGACGCCGCCTTCCCCGGCTATCCCTACCCGCTCGCCGTGGCCGACGGCCTCGCCGCTTGCCCCCACTGGGTGCGTCAGGAGGCGTGGCTGGCCCTCGACGAGCACCTCCACGAGGCCGGCGTCGGCCTGGAGGTCCGGGAGCGGGCCTTCGCCGACCGCCACCGACTCATGGAGC
>DASXYV010000112.1:0-9263 GCA_036502305.1 Acidimicrobiales bacterium | reverse complement strand
GGACCTGACCGCTCGAGGTTCCAGGCCAAGCTCGACCGGCTGGCCGCGTTCTCGACCTTCAGCGCCGAGCGGATCCCGACGGCATCGAACCTGCCGGGCGGAGCTGCCGTTCACCGAGCCGTGGCCAAGGCAATCGGTCGCCAGACGCGAGGGATACTCGAGCAGCTCCAGCAGTTCGCAACCGCTGTGCGCGACGTGCTCGAGGTGCTCGCTGATCCGGATGCTCCGAGCCAGGATCATCGGCACCCCGACCTGGTGGGCATGGTGGACGTTCTCGTCGAGCGCCTCGCCAGCTACGAGAGAGCGCCGGTTGCGTCCGGCTCGGGCCTGGCGGAGCTCTACCGGCGCGTCGAGGCGCTCGAGGCCAGGGAGTCGCGTCGCGAGTTCCGGCCTTGGTTTTCGCGGACCCGGCTTCTCGATGCGCTGCAGGGGAGCTGGGACGACTCGCGCGAGCGCTATCGAGATCTGGCCGGTCACCTGGTGGGGGCTGGTCCTGTCCTCGACGTGGGCTGTGGTCGGGGCGAGCTGCTGAGCCTGCTGCAGGAGCTGGGGGTGGAGGCGTCAGGTGTCGAGGTCGACGAGGGCTTGGTCGATGAGGCCCGGGCCCATGGGCTCGCCGTCGAGCGGGGCGACGGCCTCGACCACCTGGCCGCTCTGGATGACGGCTCCCTCGGAGGGATTGTCCTGGTCGAGGTGGTCGAGCACGTCACACCCCAAGAGACGGCCGACCTCGCTCTTTTGGCCCGCGACAAGCTGCGTCCTGGGGGCCGCCTGCTCGTCGAAACGCTGAACCCGCAGTCGCTGTATGCACTCGCGCATCAGGCGCATCTCGATCCCACTCGTCAACAGCTCGTCCACGCTGCGTATCTCGAGTTCCTCTTGGTGGAGGCCGGGTTCGCCCGAACAGAGATCCTATGGCGCTCGCCGCCGCCTGAGGAGGACCTGCTGGACGAAGCGCCTCTCGACGGAGACGAGGCCCGTGCTTCCAAGGCCCGCCGGCTCAACCGGCTGCTGTTCGCGCCGAGGGACTATGCCCTGATCGCCACCCGGTGATGGAGACCCACCAGGTGCTGGTGTCGGCCTTGCCGGGCGAGATCGTCACCAACTGCGCCCTCGACCTCCAAGGCCACCTTCGTGCCCTCGGGCCGTCGGAGATCTTTGCCCAGCACGTCGATCCGTACCTTGCCGACCGGGTTCGCCGTATCGAGGACTACGTCTCGCATTCCCGACCCGGCGGTGCCGACCTGCTTGTCTATCATGCCTCGATCGGGGAGCCGATGCTGACCGCCTTCCTGTGTCAGCGCTCTGAGCCGGTCGCACTCATCCTCCACCACGCCTCACCGACCCGGGACGGCGCACCCGACGAGACGGCCTCGTCCCCGTTTCTCGGACTGAGCCGCGAGCCGCTCGATCAGCTGGTCGGTCGGGTGGCGCTGGCGGTGGCTGGCTCTGAGCTCGAAGCGGGCGGGCTTCGAGCCGCGGGCTTCCGTCGGGTGGTGGTCAGTCCTCCCGTCGTGGACGTGGACGCGCTCCGAGCCATACCTAGCGATCCAGCCATGGCGGCCTATCTCGCATGCTTCGACGGCCCGGTCGTGCTGTTCGTCGGCGAGCTGCATCCGGACGAGCGGCCCGACTGGCTGCTTGCCGCCTACTACATTCTGGTGACTTACCTCGAGCCACTCGTGCATTTCGTGCTGGTCGGAGTGGGCGGGCGAACGCCGTATCGTCGAGCGCTCGATACGTTCGTGGCCGAGGTCAACTTGAGCCGAGCTCACATGGTTGGCAGTGTGGGGAAAGAGGCCCTTGCCGCGTGCTATCGGACGGCGGAGGTGTTTGTCACCGCAAGTGAGCACCGGGGGTGCAGCATCCCGGTGCTGGAGGCCATGGCCTTCGATGTGCCGGTGCTGGCGCGAGGCGTCGCGGGCGAATCCGACAGTCTCGGACGAGCGGGGTTGCTGCTGCGCCCCGACCACGGCCCGTCGGTCGCGGCCGAGGCCATGGCCTTGCTGATCGGCGAGCAGACCGCGCGCGCCACCGTGGCCAACGAGGGACGCCGTGTCCTCCAGAGCCTCAACCCCAGTATGGTTAGAGCCAATCTGGTCGCTCAGTTGCGTTCTGCCGTCGACTGATGCGACTGCTGTTCGTGGTTCAGCGCTACGGTGCCGACGTGGCGGGTGGGGCCGAGCAGCACTGCCGGCAGTTCACGACGAGGATGGCCGGGCGGGGCCACGACGTGGACGTGCTGACCAGCTGTGCCATCAGGTACACCGACTGGGCCGACTACTACGCTCCGGGGACCGAATCGCTAGAGGGTGTGATCGTCCACCGCCTTCCCGTCCGGCGCCCGCGCGACCCTCACCTTGCGGGACCGCTAGACGAACGGGTCGTACTGGGTCGTAAGCCCGCCCCCTTCTACCTTCAACGTGAGTGGGTGCGTCTGCAGGGTCCCGATCTCCCGGACCTCGAGCGATGGCTCGAGGTCCATGCCGCTAACTACGACGTTGTCGTGTTCTTCACCTACTTGTACGAGACGACCGTTGCCGGTCTTCCTGTCGCAGCGCGGACAACCCCCACGATCCTGCACCCGACGGCCCACGACGAACCACCATTCGGGCTCCAGCTCTTCGAATTGGCTCTTCGCCACGCAAACGCGTTTGCATGCTCGACCGAAGAGGAGGCGAGGCTCATACGGAGCAAGCTTCACGGAAGGCCCCCGATCAGCGAGATCGGAATCGGCGTCGAGATGGACGTGGACGGTGACGGGGCCGCCTTCCGCGTCAAGCACGGTCTTGGTCGCCGCCCTTACATCCTCTATGTCGGGCGCGTGGATCCCCACAAAGGGTCCGAGGAGCTGCATGAGTTCTTCGTTACGTACAAGCGCCGACAGCCGGGCGACCTCGCCCTCGTGATCATGGGTGAGCAGATCAGGCCGTTGCCCGCCCACCCAGACATCATCGCCACCGGGTACGTCGACGACGCCACCCGCGAGGGAGCGATCGCGGGGGCGGTGGCGATGGTCGTCCCCTCCTATTTCGAGAGCTTCTCGATGGTGCTCACCGAAGCCTGGGCGGCACGGAAGGCAGCGTTGGTGCAGGGGTGGTGTGATGTGCTCGCCGGCCAGGCTCGGCGCAGCGGGGGTGCTATCCCCTACCGGGGCTTCGCCGAGTTCGAGGTGGCGCTCGACGCCATCGTCTCCGACCAGACCCTCGCTCGGGCGTTGGGCGAGGCGGGGAGGCGCTACGTCGAGGAGCGCTACCGGTGGGACGACGTGCTCGACCGCTATGAGCGCCAACTTCGGCTTGTCATGGACGGCCGCCTGGCGGGATAGACGGGTACTGCTGGCCGCCGCGGTCGATTCGACGGGTCAGGAGCCGGCGCCAGCCCACCCAGACGGCCACGTCGGCCAGGGCAAGCATCTCGGCGTCGCCCCGGCTGTCCCCATACGCCCACACCTCGCCCGACGGCTCGTGGTCCGAGCCGTCGATCCAGGTCCATAGGCGCTTGGCCTTCTCCTCGCCCCGGCAGTTGCGCCCCGCCAGCCTGCCGGTGAGCCGCCCGTCAGCGCCGACCTCGAGCTCGGTCGCCAGCACGGCGTCGACCCCGAGCCGGCGACCGGCCTCGTCCAGGTAGAGGGCCGGCGAGGCCGAGACGATGACGACCCGGTGGCCGGTCGCGCGATGCCAGTCCAGGCGGCGGCGCATCGCCGGTCGCATTCTCCGGGCGACCAGTCGCTCGCCGAACGACCTGCCGGACTCCGAGAGCTGCTGCAGCTCGGCGCCTGAGAGGAGGCGTACGAGGAGCGCCTCCTTGGCTTCGTCGCGAGAGGTCCGGCCCAGGAGGACGCGTCCGAACCGGGGGCTCTCGGCGACGACCGCCCGTGCGGTCGTCGCCACGCCGCGCACGAAGACGAGGAAGGGGAGCAGGCTGTCCCGGCGGGTGAGGGTGCCATCGAAGTCGAAGGCGGCGACAGGCTGGCCGGCAGGCCGCGTGTCCGCTCGGGCCGGCCTCCCGTGCCGGCCTCCCGGGCTCGCTCTGTCACCAGGCCGGCCTCCCGGGCCGGCCCCCGCGCCAGCCCGAGTGTCCATCAGCCCGGGATCCGGCGGAACAGCGCCCGGGGAAGGTGGCGTAGCACGACCATCACCCACCGCAGCGGGGGCGGGGCCCAGACCACGTCGGCGCCCTTCTCGAGGCCCCGCACGATGACGTCGGCGACCTCGTCGGCCGTGGTGGCCATCGGGGCGGGGCTCATTCCAGCGGTCATCCGTGTGTGCACGAAGCCCGGTCGGACGATGAGCACCCGCGCGCCCGAGCCGACCAGCGAGTCGGACAGACCCTGGGCGAAGGCGTCCAGCCCGGCCTTGGACGAGCCATACACGAAGTTGGCCCGCCGGGCCCGCTCACCGGCCACCGACGACAGCACGACCAGGACCCCGTGGCCCTGGCGCCGGAGGCGGGCTCCGCAGGCCATCATCGCCGAGGCCGGGCCGGCGAAGTTGGTGGTGACGATCTCGCCCACGGCGGTGGGATCCTTTTCGGCGGCCTCCTGGTCGCCGAGCACACCCGCGGCCACGAGGACCAGGTCGATGTCGCCGTGGCGGTCGAAGACCTCGTCGACCGCACGGCAGGCTCCGGCGACGTCCCGTGCGTCGAAGGCCACCGTCTCCACCGTGGTGGCTCCCACGCTGCGTGCCTCGGCGCCGGCCTCGTCCAAGCCTGCCTGGTCGCGTCCGGCCAGCACGACGGTGCGGCACCGGCGGGCGATCAGGGCCCGGAGGGTCGCCCTGGCGATCTCCGACGTGCCACCGAGCACGAGCACGGACTGGGGCGAGCCGAGGGCGTCGTTCACTGTTGGTCTCCTCTCGTGAGGCCGGCCGTGGCCATCTCCTGGGGTCGGCCCGAAGGGCCGGCCCCGAGCAGCCGGAGCCGGCGGGCCAGATCCGACGAGAGCACGCCGTCGGGATCGACCCGACGGCGCACAGCCCGCCACTCGTCCAGCCGCGGGTACATGGCGGGCAACAGCTCCGGGCGCAGCCGCGAGTCCTTGGCCAGGTAGACGCGCCCCCCGGCCTCGACGACGAGGTCGTCGAGGCCGTCGAGCAGTGGGCCCAGCTGCGCTGGGCCCACCGGCAGGTCGAGGGCGAGCGTCCAGCCCGGCAACGGGAAGGACATCGGTCCCGGATCGGCGGGGCCGAAGCGCTTGAGCACGGCGAGGAACGAGGCCGAGCCGGCGCCGCTCAGGCGCTCGAGCGCCACCCGCAGGGTGTCCTCGGCGCCGAAGGGCACGACCATCTGGTACTGGAGGAACCCCCGCGATCCGTAAAGGCGGTTCCAGGAGCCGACTCCGTCAAGGGGGTGGAAGAAGCCGGCCAGCGACTCGAGGCGGCCCTCCTCGTGCTTGGGCGCCTTGCGGAACCACAGCTCGTTGAAGGCGGTGACCGTCAGCCGATTGAGGAGCCCGTCGGGTACGACGGGGGGGGCCTCCAGAAGGATCGCGGGGGCGAAGTCGCGGGCGGTGGGTCGCTGGTCGGCGGGCAGCTCGTCGAGGCGGGCGTGGTCGCCCCGGGTGAGGACCGAGCGTCCGAGGGAGCGACCCCGAGCCAGGCAGTCGATCCACGCGACCGAGTACTGGTACACGTGGTCGCGGCTGTCCATTCGGGCCAGTACGTCGTCGAGGTCGTTGGCCCGCTCGGTGTCGACCCGCATGCGGGTCGTTTCGACGGGCAGCAGGCGGAGGGTGGCCTCGAGCACGACGCCGGTCAGCCCGAGCCCGCCGGCCGTCGCCCAGAACAGCTCGGGGTCATCGCCGGGTGTCACCCGGCGATGACCGGTCGGGGTGGCGAGGGTGAAGGCGCTGACCTGCGACGCGAAGCTCCCGTCGCGGTGGTGGTTCTTGCCGTGGATGTCGGCGGCGATCGCCCCGCCGACGGTGACGAAGCGGGTCCCCGGCGTCACCGGCACGAACCAGCCGCGAGGGAGGAACACCTTCATCAGGGTGTCGAGGCTGACTCCAGCGTCGACCGTGATCTCGCCCGTCGTGAGGTCGGCGCCACGGATTCTGTCCAGGCCCGTGGCGTCGATCACCAGGCCCCCGGCGCACTGGGCGGCGTCGCCGTAGCTGCGCCCCAGACCCCGGGCGATCAGCCCCCGGTCCGGTGTGGAGCTCAGGGCCTCGCCGACGTCATCGGCGACGGAGGGACGAGCCACCTCGGCCGCCGTCGGGGCGGTGCGACCCCAGCCGGTCAGCATCTCGACGGGATGAGGAGGCTGCCGCCGGCGCTCAGACGGCATAGACGCCAAGGGCGAAGAGGAAGATCCACGCCGCTCCCATCAGCTCGATGGGGCGGTCCCCGAGGACGATGTCCTCGGGAGCGCCGCCCTTCCCGGCGTCGAGCAGCAGGGCGTAGCGGAGGACGGCGAGCACGAACGGAGCGATCGACAGCTGGAACCAGATCGCCCCGTGGCCCGCGACCGCCGCCTTCTCGAACGCCCACACGCAGTAGCCGGCGATGGCGACTGCCGATGCGACCGAGCGCACATAGCGGAGGAAGGACAACGAGTACTGGCCAAGGGTGGCCCGGTGGTCCTCCCGGCCGTCCCCCAGGTCGAGGTGCTCGGCATGCCGCTTCCCCGCGACCATGAACAGCGACCCGAACGAGGCCACAATCAGGAACCAGTTCGACAGCACGACCCCGGCGGCCACGCCACCGGCGATGGCGCGCAGTACGAACCCGGAGGCGACGGCGGCCAGGTCCACCACGGCTTCGTCCTTGAGCCACAGGTTGTAGGCGAAGGTGATGCCGACGTAGATGGCCATGACCAGCGCCAGCTGTCCGTTCACCAGGAGGGCGAGCAGGATGCCGGCGACCATGAGGCCGCCGCCCACGGCGTAGGCCAGGTTGATGGGCACGACGCCCGACGCCACCGGACGGTACCTCTTGGTGGGATGCAGTCGGTCGGCGGCCTGGTCGAGGGCGTCGTTGACGAAGTAGATCCCGCTGGCGGTCACACAGAAGATCCCGAACGCCGCCAGTGTGCGGAGGAAGGGGCCGGGGTGCCCGAGCACGCCAGCCGCGCCGGGCGCAGCGAACACGAGCACGTTCTTGACCCACTGGCGGGGGCGCGCCGTGCGCAGGAGCCCGGCGGGGAGGGAGTCCTTGCGGTGGCGGCCCCGTGCGCCCTGGATGTCCCGGGCGGTCTCGGGCGGAGCTCCCGGCCCTGGGCCGGAGGTAGTGGGGCCGACGGAAGCCGCAGGCGCCGCCGCGTCCTGATCTCCCTCCCCAGAGGGGAGTGGGCTCCGCTGTCTCACCAAGGCTCGTCTCCAGTCCGGGCTCGTGGTCGCTCCGCGCTGTATGGGCACGGCCCCGGGAGGGGCCAGCTCGGCTCCTGTCAACTCTAAATGGTGCCCACTGCGCACGTGAGCCAACCCGGGAACGGGCGGAACGGCCAGCTCAGACGAAATCCAGCGCCGTGATCCGGGTGCGAGGAGGCTGCGAGAGGACGACGTCGGATGAATGAGGGGCACAATGGTGTTGAACGACGCGGGAGGTGTACCTGGTGCTGAGCGACGAGGAACGGGGCGAGCGGCTCTCTGAGCTCGACTCGATAATCGACCTGATGCGACCTGCGGTGCAGGCCGACGGCGGCGATCTGGTGCTCACCAGCGCTGACGCAGAGTCAGGTGTGGTCGAGGTGACGCTGCAGGGGTCCTGCAGCTCGTGCGCCATCAGCGCCACCACGCTTCAGGCCGGGGTCGAGCGGATCCTGCGGGACCGGCTCCCCTGGGTCAGCGAGGTGCGAGGCGGGGTCGACGAAGCGACCGACTTCGAGGAGAGCATGGCCATGGGCCGGGGCGCTTATGTTCCCCGCATGCCCGATCTGGAGGAGTAGCACCGATCCGCCGCCGGAATCAGGCGGCCGTGCCGGTACCCGGCCGGAGCGCCTTGGTGATCGTGAAATGCCGGCGCATCCCGGTGATTGCCAGGAGTCGGTGGGTCGCCCGGCTGGGGCGGGCCAGCACGAGCTTGACGCCCGCATCCTGCGAGCGCCGGCGGGCGCCGATGAGAACGCCCAGCCCGGTCGAGTCGATGAACTCCACATCGTGGAGGTCGACAATGATCGCCGTCCAACCCTGGGCGAGCACGCCCTGGAAGCACTCCCGCACGAGCGGCGCGCTGTGCACGTCGAGGGTGTCGTGCAGGACGACGATCGCCGTCCTCGGAATGTCCCCAGTCCGTACCTCTACCACGGAACTGGTCATCGTTGGCCCCCCTTGACCCTGGTGGAATGCGTGCTGTAGCGGTGGCCTCAGCGGACGTACCCCGGGGCCTTGACCTTGAACCGTCCTTCGGGCGCCCGGTCCCGGCGACGGTCTCGCCGACTCAGCTCGTCACGGGGAGGAGGCCGTCGAGCCCGGTGAGCTCGAGGATCCGGGTCACTGGCGGGCTCGCGGCTCGCAGCACCAGGTCTCCACCGTCGTCGCGCAAACGCCTGAGGGAGCCGACGAGGACACCCAGGCCGCTCGAGTCGATGAACTCGACGGATCCGAGGTCGACGGCGACACGGGTGTAACCCCGGTCAATCAGCTCCGCCATGGCTGCCGCCAACTTCGGCGCCGAAGCCAGGTCGACCTCACCGCGCACTGTCAACACGGGCGGGTCGGTGGCGTCGGAAATGCTGAACCCGAACGCTGCGGGAAGCTTCATTGCCCTCCTCTGCGACGATCCGTGTGGTGCTCGCCGCGCCTTGCGTCTGCCTTCCTCGGTGCAGAGAGGTACGGCAGCCACATGGTCGTGGTGCTCGGCTCCTGAGCCGAGTCCCATAGACCAACGGGTACTCGGTCCGGTACCGGTGAACCTCCCTCCCTATCCGGCTCCTCGACCCGGCCGGTACACCGAAACGGTAGCGCCGAATGGATGCTCGTGAAAAGAGCGCCGTGCGGGCCGCGGCGCCCCATCGCAGTGCCCCGAGCGTACGATCCCCCCAGCGGGGGACGGGGGTGGGGACCGCCGGTCCGCTCGGCGGCGTGACGGATCTTCTGACCCGGTCAGAGGATGGCGGCCGACTCCTTGAAGGCGGCGATCTCCTCCCAGCTGACGCCCAGCTCGAGAAGGACCTCCTCGGTGTGCTCGCCGTGCTCGGGCGCGCGCCGCAAGCTGGGCGGCGCCTCGTCGAACTGGACCGGGTTGGCGACCAGGCCCAGCGAGTGACCGCCGCCGGTGTCGACCTCCGGGATGTACCCGTTGGCTACCACCTGGGGGTCGTCG
>DASXYV010000111.1:0-2814 GCA_036502305.1 Acidimicrobiales bacterium | reverse complement strand
GTCCCAGACCGGCTCCGCCGCTCCTCGATGCCGTGCAGCGCGCCGTCGTCGAGGCCGAGCAGGTCACGCTCGGATACGTCGCCCGCAATCGCGAACCGAGCACTCGGGTCGTGCACCCCCTCGGCCTGGCCGCCAAGGGCTCGACGTGGTACCTGGTGGCGGACACCGAGGCGGGGCTGCGGACGTTCCGTGTCGACCGCGTGACGGCGGTCGAGCCCACAGGTGAGCCGGTCGTGCGTCCGGCCGGCTTCGAGCTGGCCCAGGCATGGCAGCTGATCACCGACGAGATCGAGCAGCGTCGCACGCCGGTCCGGGCCCGGGCCCTCGCCAGCCCGGATGTCGTCCAGCTGTGCCGTTGGGTCCTCGGCAACCGCGTCCGCATCGGAGCGGCGGCCGCCGACGGTCGGGTCGAGATCGAGCTTCGAGGACAGCACATCGAGTCACTCGCCGGTGAGATCGCCGGGCTCGGCGGCGCCGTCGAGGTCCTCGACCCCCAGGAGCTGCGCGAGCGCCTGGCGCGCGTGGGGGCAGAGCTCACCGCCACCTACCGCGAGCGCTGAACCAGAGTCGGTCGCAGCGGCGCCCGAACCAGCCGGGGTGAGCGATGAGTCTCGCCGGGCGCCGTCGTCTCACCACCCGACGTCGCCTTCCCGGGAGACGTCGGCCGGGAGGTCACCGGTGACATCCGAAAAATTCGCCCACAAAACCGGCCATCAGATGGCCGGTTTCGACCCGGAAAATGAAGCCATGACAGCCCAGACCGTCCACGACGACGCCTTCATCAGCGGCCCCGCCGATCACACAAGGAGACGCCGCATGCCAGCGATCACGACCGAGCGCCTCGTCCGCACGTTCGACGGTGTGACCGCCGTCGACGGGCTGGACCTCGACATCCGCCAAGGCGAGATCTATGGCTTCCTCGGCCCCAACGGCGCCGGCAAGTCCACGACCGTCCGAGTGCTCTGCACGCTGCTGGCGCCCACTGCCGGACGGGCGACCGTCGCGGGCCGCGATGTCGCCACCGAGCCCGGGCAGGTGCGGCTGCGGATCGGCGTGGCGCTGCAGGAGGCCGCCCTCGACCCCCGCCAGACCGGTGAGGAGCTGCTGCGGCTCCAGGGTCGGCTCTACGGGCTGACTCGGGGCGAGATCGAGGAACGGCTGGGAGAGCTGAAGGAGCTGGTGGACATCGGTGATGCCCTGGGGCGGCCGATCAGCACGTACTCGGGCGGGATGCGCCGGCGCCTCGACCTGGCCGCCGCCCTGGTGCACAACCCCGAGGTCCTCTTCCTCGACGAGCCCACCACCGGGCTCGACCCGATGAGCCGAGCGCGCGTGTGGGAGGAGGTCCGCCGGCTCAACGACCAGCTCGGGGTCACGATCTTCCTGACGACCCAGTACCTGGAGGAGGCCGACGAGCTGGCCGACCGGGTAGGCATCCTCAGCGCCGGTCGCCTCGTCGCCGAGGGCGCGCCGGCAGACCTGAAGCGCAGCGTCGGAAACGACGTGATCGTCGCCCGCGTGGACGGCGACGCGGGCACGGCCCTGGCGTCCCTGTCCGGTGTCGACGGCGTCCAGGCCGTCGATGCCAGCGGCAGCGAGGTCGTCGTCACGGCCACCAACGGCGCCGGGACGATCGGGCCCGTCGCCGTCGCCCTCGCCGGCCGCGGCATCCAGGTCCGCGACCTGACGCTGCGCACCCCGACGCTGGACGACGTGTTTCTCGAGCTGACCGGTACCCATATCCGCCCCGACGAGGGCATCGACGAGGAGATCGAGGAGGTCACCCAATGACAGCGACTGTGGTCACGACCGGCCGGCAGGCCAGCCTGCGGCCGAGCGCGGTTCGGCCTCGGCAGGCCGGGTTCGCCCGTGACGTCATTTCCATCGCCGGGCGGGCGCTGCGCGCCATCCCCCGCGATATGACGGCGGTCATCCCACCCGTCTTCATTGCGCTGTTCTTCTTCGTCGTCAACATCGGGACGCTGCAGCGCCTGACGGAGAGGAGCATCGGGGGCTTCGACTTCAAGGCCTTCATGATGGCGACCGCGATCCTCCTCGGAGTCACGGGGATCTCCCGGGCACCGGCCCTCGTGCTCGATGTCGAGAACGGCTATTTCGACAGGCTGCTGCTGACGCCCGTCCGACGGCTGGCCATCCTGCTCGGGCACATGGTGGCTGACGTGGCCGTGGCGTGCGCCCTCACGGTGCCCATCGTCATCCTGGGCTTCGCGCTCGGCATCCACTTCGAGGCAGGGCCGCTGGGTGTGGTCGTGTTCGTGCTGCTCGCGGCCCTCTGGAGCCTGGCGTTCGCCGGATTCGGCTACGCCATCGCCCTCAAGACGGGTAACCCGGCCGCCGTGAACAGCGCCTTCCTGCTGTTCTTCCCGTTCCTGTTCCTCACGTCCTCCTACGTGCCCCGCTCGCAGCTCACCGGCTGGTTGAGCGCCGTTGCCGCCTGGAACCCGGTCACCTACGTCCTCGGTGGCCTACGATCGCTCACGATGCAGGGCTGGCAGTGGACCGAGCTCGGCCAGGCGCTCGCTGCCATCGCAGTGGTCGCCGTCGTAAGCATGGCCCTGTGCTTCGGAGCCCTGCGGGGCCGGCTGAAGCAGGCCTGACGCTGTGACGTCGACACCGATGATGACCAGCTCAGGACTTTCCAAGGACCGCCTCGCCCGCCTCCACGAAGTCATGCGTAGCCACGTCGACCGCGGCGCAGCGCCGGGTCTCGTCTCGGTGATCAGCCGTCGGGGCGAGGCCCACGTCGACGTCATCGGCGCCAGGGCCCTCGACGGCGAGGCGATGCGGCGCGAG
>DASXYV010000110.1:0-3485 GCA_036502305.1 Acidimicrobiales bacterium | reverse complement strand
GCGTTCGCCTTCTCGGGAGCCTTGGCGGGCGTGGCCGGCGGTCTCTATGTGGTGGGCCTGCGGGGCGTTCCCTTCTCCGGCTTCAACCCGCTCGCCAGCCTGCAGGTGTTCACCATGGTGGTGATCGGCGGGTTGGGATCGCTGCCCGGGGCACTGCTGGGCGCGATGTACGTGGAGGGGGTGCAGGCCTACCTCCGGGGCGGCGCGCAGCTTTTCGCCACCGGGACCGGGCTGCTCGGGCTGTTGATGATGGCCCCCGGCGGGCTGGGCGAGGTGGTGTACGGGTTGCGCGACCGGGCCCTGCGGGCTCTCGCCCGGGCCAAGGGCCTGTCGGTGCCCAGCCTGGCCGAGACCGCGGCCTTCGAGCCCGGCGCCGGCACTGACCCCGATGGGGCGGCCGACGGGGCCGAGCCCGATGTCACCGCCGACGGGGACCCGGTCGAGGGACATCCCCTCGAGGCGGCGTCCCCGAGCGCGGTGGACACGATCGCCCTGGCCGACGACAGCCGACCGGATGCCCCTGGCGTCCCCGGCCAGCTCCCGGCGGCGCCGCTGCTCACCTGCACCGACATCGACGCCGCCTACGGCCAGGTCCAGGTCCTTTTCGGCGTGGACCTGGCGGTGGCCGAAGGCGAGGTGCTGGCCCTGCTCGGCACCAACGGGGCGGGCAAGTCCACCATCCTGCGGGTGGCCGCCGGCCTGCTGCGCCCCTCGTCGGGCCGGGTCGTCTTCGACGGGGCCGACGTGACCAAGGCCGATCCGGTGCAGCGGGTCAAGGCCGGCCTGGTCTGCGTGCCCGGCGGACGTGGGGTGTTCGCCTCGCTCACCGTGGCCGAGAACCTGCGCCTGGCGGGCTGGCTCACCCGCCGGGACCGGGCCTTCATGGACGAGACGACCCGGCGGGTGCTCGAGCTGTTCCCCGTGCTCGGCGAGCGACTCTCGGCCAAGGCCTCCTCGCTGTCGGGGGGCGAGCAGCAGATGCTCACCTTGGCGCAGGTGCTCTTCTGCCGGCCCCGCCTCATCATGATCGACGAGCTGTCCCTGGGCCTGGCCCCGAGCGTGGTCTCGACGCTGCTCGACGTGGTCCGAGCGATCGCCGAGTCCGGCACCACCGTCGTGCTCGTGGAGCAGTCGGTGAACCTGGCCACGTCGCTCGCCGAGCGAGCGGCCTTCATGGAGCGCGGTCAGGTCCGCTTCGCCGGTCCGACGGCGGAGCTCACCGAGCGACCCGACCTGCTGCGCTCGGTGTTCCTGGGCCAGGTCGGCGCCGACCGCCCACCGCGTCGACCCCGTGCCGAGCACGAGGCCGCCGGTGCCGACGAGGTGCCGACCGCAGCCCTGGAGGTGGCCGGCATGGCCAAGGCCTACGGCGGCGTGAGCGCCGTCTCGGGGGTGGACCTGTACCTGACCCAGGGCGAGATCCTCGGCATCATCGGGTCCAATGGAGCCGGCAAGACGACCCTGTTCGACCTGTGCTCCGGCTTTACCGTCGCCGACGCCGGCCGCATCTACCTCGCCGGGGAGGACCTGATCGACCTCGATCCCGCAGGCAGGGCCGAGCGCGGCCTCGGGCGCATGTTCCAGGACGCCCGGCTCTTCCCCTCCCTCACGGTGGCCGAGACCCTGGCCGTGGCGCTCGAGCGCCACGTCGAGGTGCGCGAGCCGGTGGCCTGCGCCCTCCGGATCGGCGCGGTGGTCGACTCCGAGACGGCGGTGGCCGAGCGGGTCGACGAGCTGATCGAGTCAATGGGGCTCAGCCGCTACCGGGACGCCTTCGTCTCCGAGCTGTCCACCGGGACCCGCCGGGTGGTCGAGCTGGCCTGCGCCCTGGCCCACGAGCCGTCGGTGCTGCTGTTGGACGAGCCCTCCTCGGGCATCGCCCAGCGCGAGACGGAGGCACTCGGGGAGCTGCTGCTGCAGGTCCGGGAGCAGACGGGAGCAGCGTTTGTCATCATCGAGCACGACGTGCCGCTCGTGTCGTCCATCTCCGACCGCCTGGTGTGCATGCACCTCGGCGGGATCATCGCCGCCGGCGAGCCGGGCGCCGTGCTGAGCGACCCCGGCGTGATCTCCTCGTACCTCGGCGACAGCCCCGAGTCGATCGCCCGCTCTGGTCTCAGCGCCGGTGGACAGGCTCGACCGCCTCGTCGCCCCGCCCGTCCCGCGGCCGGCCCGGAAGGCCGGCCCGACGAGCTGGCAGGGACGCAGTCCGGTGGGGGTGGGCCGGGAAGTTGAGGCGAGCACCGCCGGCGCTGCCGCTGAGCCGGGATATCGAGTTCACCTACGGCGTGCCCGACCGGGTCTCGCCGCTCGTTCGCCGCGTGGTGGCCAACAATCCCAACCAGTTCACGTTCACCGGCACCGGCACCCATATCGTCGGCGACGAGCGCGTGGCGGTTGTCGATCCGGGTCCAGACCTACCTGACCATGTGGCCGCCACTATGGCCGCGCTCGGTGGCGCCACGGTGAGCCACATCCTGGTGACCCACACCCACCGTGACCACTCACCGGCAGCTCGTCGTCTCCAAGAGCGGACCAGCGCCCCGACCTACGGCTGGGGTCCACATCCGGTCGGCAACGCCGAGGGGTTCGAGGAGGCGGGCGACACGGATTTCGTGCCCGACGTGACCGTGCACCACGGTGACATCGTCCACGGGAACGGATGGACCATCGAGTGCCTCGCCACACCCGGGCACATCTCGAACCACGTCTGCTACGCCCTCGTCGAGGAGCAAGGGCTCTTCTCCGGCGATCACGTGATGGGCTGGTCGACGAGTGTGGTCTCGCCCCCCGAGGGCCACATGGGCGATTACCTCCGCAGCCTCGAGCTCCTTTTGTCGCGCGACGACGTCGTCTATTGGCCGACGCACGGCCCGCCGGTGCGCGACCCCAAGACGCTGGTTCGGGCCTTCATCGCCCATCGACAGCACCGCGAAGACCAGATCATGGATTGTCTGGCGGCCGGGCGGAACACGATCGCAGCGATGGTCCCGGTCATCTACGCCGAGGTCGCGCCCGAGCTTCATCCCGCCGCGGCTCGCTCGACCTACGCCCATCTCCTGCACCTGATCGAGACTGGACAGGTGCGGAGCGAGGGTGAGCCTTCCTCCGGCGCGCGTTACTCGCCAAGCTGACGATGATCAGCGCCCACGATCTCTGACCACGGTTGGGTGGCATACCAGGGGGTGAGCCGCATCCATCCGGGAGCCTTGGGCCCGTCGATCACGAGGGCGTGGCCGACCCGGCCCTGGGCGACCGAGTCGACGGGCAGCCGTCGCTGTCGTCTCGTCGAGGCGGTGACGCTGGAGCGGGGCACGCGGGTCCTCGGGCGCCACGGGCTCTTTGATACCGAGCGCACCGCGACGTCCGCCTCGCCGGCCAGGGCGGAGACGAGCTCGAGGGTGCGGAGGTCGCCGATCCCCGGCAGGATCACCTTGGTCCCGAACAACGACATGAACCCGTCCGCCGACTGCCCCCAGCGCGCT
>DASXYV010000109.1:0-3775 GCA_036502305.1 Acidimicrobiales bacterium | reverse complement strand
CACCGACGCGGAGGTCACCGACCTCCTCCGGCGCGCCGCCTCGGGGGCAACGGGACCGGGGCCACCCGCCGCCAGGTCCTGATCCTCCGTCAGCGATGCACCGTGGTGGCGCCTAAGCTGCCGGCGAAGGAAACTGACTCGAACGTCAGATCCGCGCCCACAGCGACAGAGACCCACGAGCCCCAAGACCGAAGGTCCGATGCGAGGAATCCTCAGCTTCAGCAGCTACGTGCCCTATCGCCGCCTGGCTCGCTCCGCCATCGCGGAGGTGCTCGGTGGAGCGCCCGCCAAGGGCACCAGGTCAGTGGCCTCCTACGACGAGGACACCACGACGATGGGGGTCGAGGCGGCCCGCCTGGCCCTTGGCGCCACTCCCCCTGGACAACAGCCGGACGAGCTCTGGTTCGCCACCGCGACGCCGGCCTATCTGGACAAGACGAACGCCACCGCCATCCACGCCGCCCTGCGGTTGGACTCCGACCGGCCGGCCATCGACATGGGCGGCGCCGTGCGCTCGGGCGTGGGAGCGCTACGGGCCGCCCTGAACAGCAGTCGCTCGGTCCTCGTGGTGACCTCGGACATGCGCACAGGGCTGCCCTCCAGCGCGGACGAGTCCTCGGGCGGCGACGGTGCCGCGGCCATCCTGGTTGGAAGCGAGTCCGATGGACCGGTGTTGGCCACCTACCTGGGCGGGGCGTCGGCTACCGAGGAGTTCGTCGACCGCTGGCGGTCGCCAGGCGACGTTCGCTCGAAAGTGTGGGAGGAGCGCTTCGGCGAGACCGCCTACCTTCCGCTCGGCGAGAAGGCGTGGAACGACGCCCTCAAGGCGTCGGAGGTCACTGCCGAGCAGGTCGACCGCCTCGTCGTCACGGGCACCCACGCCCGGGCGGTGCGCCAGCTCGCCGGCCGCCTGGGCACGGCCAAGGAGGCGCTGGTCGACGACCTGTCAGCGACCGTGGGCAACACCGGGACCGCCCACCCTGGCCTGCTGCTCGCCTCGGCCCTGGAAGGGGCCCGACCCGGTCAGGTCATCGCCCTCGTGGTACTGGCCGACGGGGCCGACGTGCTGGTGTTCCGCGCCGGCGACGCCCTGTCGTCGTTCACGCCGGCGCGGCCGGTAACCGCCCAGGTCGACGCGAGCGGGAGCATCCCATACGGCAAGTTCCTGAGCTGGCGGGGTCTGCTGCCGATCGAGCCCCCTCGCCGGCCCGAGCCGGAGCGGGTCTCGTCATCGGCCGCCGCCCGCACCGAGGAGTGGAAGTTCGGCTTCGTGGGCTCGCGTGATCGGTCGAGCGGCGCCATCCACCTACCGCCCGCCCGGATCTCGATGAAGGGCGACGCGGTCGACGACATGGACCCGGTT
Source organism: Acidimicrobiales bacterium (assembly GCA_036502305.1). Lineage (GTDB taxonomy): Bacteria > Actinomycetota > Acidimicrobiia > Acidimicrobiales > AC-9 > AC-9. The sequence continues at coordinate 2,412 of DASXYV010000109.1, read as the reverse complement.
CCGATGGCAGACATCCCTGCCACGGTCGTCACCTTCACGGTCGACCGGCTCGTCTATTCGCAGAGTCCTCCGGTGGTGTTCGCGGTCGTCGACTTCGACGGCGGCGGACGGTTCGCATGCGAGCTCACCGACGTCGACGCTGAGGAGATGTCCATCGGGGACCGGGTCGAGATGACCTTCCGCCGGCTCTTCACCGCCGATGGCATCCACAATTACTTCTGGAAGGCCCGGCCCATTCGCATCCCAAGGAGCTGATCTGTGGCATCGCACGGCATCAAGGACAAGGTGGCCATCGTCGGGATGGGGTGCACACCCTTCCGCGAGCACTGGGACAAGAGCACCGATGACATGGTGGTGGACGCGGCGCAGGAGACCTTCGCCTCTGCGGGCGTCGAGAAGGCCGCCGTCGACGCCTACTGGCTCGGGACGGCCATGTCAGGGATGAGCGGGATCGCGCTGGCTCGCCCGCTCAAGCTCCACGACAAGCCGGTCACCCACGTGGAGAACTTCTGCGCGACGGGCTCGGAGGCCCTCCGCGGCGCGGCGTACTCGGTGGCTTCAGGCGCATACGACGTGGCGATGGCCATCGGAGTCGAGAAGGTGAAGGACGGCGGGTACCAGGGCCTCAGCGGAGCAGGCAAGGCTCCGACGGACGGCACCGGACGGTCGCTCACCGCCGCGGCCATGTTCAGCCTCGTCGCCCCGGCCTACGCCAAGAAGTACGGCGTCGACGAGACCGAGCTCAAGGACGTGCTCGCCCGGATCGCCTGGAAGAACCACTTCAACGGGGCCCGCAACACCCGGGCCCAGTTCCGTCGGGAGGTAGCCCAGGACGTCATCTGCAACATGCCACCGGTGGCTGGGCCCCTCGGGGTGTACGACTGCGCCGGGGTGGCCGACGGTGCCGCTGCCGCCATCGTCGTGCGCGCTGAGGACGCCCACCGGTACACGGACCGGCCGATCTTCGTGAAGGCGCTGTCGCTCGTGGCCGGCACCGGGTCGGGTGTCATCGACCCCGAGTACGACTTCACCCACTTTCCCGAGGTCGAGCGGTGCGCCGCTGACGCCTACAAGCAGGCCGGCGTCACCGATCCGCGCCGCCAGCTCGCCATGGCCGAGGTCCATGACTGCTTCACGCCGACCGAGCTGGTGCTCATGGAGGACCTGGGCTTCGCGGAGCGCGGGACGGCGTGGAAGGAAGAGCTGGCCGGGAGCTTCGACCTGGACGGCGACCTGCCCGTCAACCCCGACGGCGGGCTCAAGAGCTTCGGGCACCCCGTCGGAGCGTCGGGGCTGCGGATGATGTTCGAGTGCTGGCTCCAGCTCCGAGGCGAGGCCCCGGCGGAGCGTCGGGTGGCCTCGGCTGCCGATCGCGGCCTGGCGCTCACCCACAACCTTGGTGGCTACCCGGGCGAGATGGTCTCGTTCGTCGGCGTCGTGGGCTCGCAGCCGGGCTGATCGGCACCGGCTCGACGACAGGTCCCAGGGGGCAGCGGGGGGCCTCGCGTGCCTGACGCCGTCGTGATCGGTGCCGGGCCCAACGGTCTGGTGGCCGCCAACGTGCTGGCCGACGCAGGCTGGTCGGTCGTGGTCCTCGAGGCGCAAGCGGAGCCGGGTGGTGCCGTGCGCACCGAGGAGCTCACGCATCCTGGCTTCCGCCACGACGTGTTCAGCGCCTTCTACCCCCTGGCGGTGGCCTCGCCGGCGCTGCGGTCGATGGATCTCGACCAGCACGGCCTCCGCTGGTGCCGGGCGCCGATCGCGCTGGCCCACCCGACTCCCGACGGGCGATGTGCGTACGTGGCTACCGACGTGGACGAGACCGCCGCATCCATCGACTCGTACCAACCCGGAGATGGGGACGGTTGGCGGCGACTCTATGGGCAGTGGGAGCGGGTTCATGAGCCGCTTCTGGGCTCATTGCTCTCGACGTTCCCGCCCGTGCGCCATGGCCTGCGGCTGGCGACGACGCTGGGGGCGACCGGGCTGCTGCGCTTCGCCCGCTTCGCCGCGCTGCCGGTGCGCCGGCTGGCCGAGGAGGAGTTCACCGGCGCTGGCGGGGGGCTGTTGCTGGCCGGAAACGCCCTTCACGCCGACTTCAGCCCCGAGGCGACGCTCGGCGGGTTCTTCGGCTGGTTGCTGGCGTGCCTCGCCCAGCAGGTGGGCTTCCCGGTCCCCGAGGGCGGCGCGGCGCAGCTGGCGCATTCGCTGGTACGACGACTGGAGGGCCGCGGGGGCACGATCGCGTGCGACACCCGTGTCAGCGGCATCGTCGTGCGCAACGGCCGGGCCCGCGGCGTCGTGGTCGCCGGCGGCGGCGAGATCGTCGCCACGCGGGCGATCCTGGCCGACGTCGACGCCCCGACGCTCTACCTGGACCTGCTCGAGCCCGAGCACCTGCCGTCCCGGGTC
>DASXYV010000108.1:0-3754 GCA_036502305.1 Acidimicrobiales bacterium | reverse complement strand
CCCCCCTGCCGGCCGTGGAGCGACTCGCCGAGCAGCTCCCCGAAGAGCTGGCTGACGTGGCCAGTCGGCGCTGGGCCCTCGACGAGCTGCGCCGCCACGACGTCCGCAGCGTGCTGGAAGCAGCCGAGACCCTGGGCCGGTTCAGCTCCAGGGACTGGATCGGCGACATCGACGTGCCCGTGTCGGTCGTCGTCACCTCCCAGGACCGGCTGGTCCCGCCGAGACGACAGGTGAAGCTGGCGTCGTCGATACCGACGGCCGTCATGCACGTCGTCGACGGCACCCACCTCGCCGCCGGCACCGACCCCGACCAGTTCGCGGATGCCATGGTCGACGCGTGCAGGCTCGTGGCCACGCGGGCAGCCAAGCGCCGGCGACCTCGGGCGCCACGACGACCAGCCGTCGCGTCACGCCTCGACCGCTGGATGTCGGCGGCCCGTGGGCGGTGGCGCCTCAAACGTTCTGCGTGAGCCGTCGTCGCTGTGCCGTCGATCCGCCCGGCGGAGCGCAGCGGTTGGTCAGCCGACGGCCTTCGCCTTCAGCCGCTCGAACTCGACGTCGGTGATCACGCCGCGCTCCTTGAGGTCGGCGAGCCGGCTCAGCTCCTCGGCGGTCGAATGACCGTTGCCGCTGCTGCTGTTGCCGGCGGCGTCCTGCACGTATTGACGGAACGCCTTGTCCTGAGCCTGCGAGGCCTCCACGGCGCGCTCGTGCATCGTCCCGCCACGAAGCAACAGATACGCGAACACACCGAGGTAGGGAACGAGCACTACCAACAGAACCCAGACCATCTTGCCCACCCCGGAGAGGTCCCGGCTGCGGAAGATGTCGACGAACACCGTGATGGCCAACCAGATCCAGATGATCCAGAAGAAGAAGACCAGGAATGACCAGAAAATCTGGCCGTCACCGAAAGCTGCCAGCACCGGGCGCCTCCTTGCGTATTGCTTCCGGGTCGGGTTGCCCCGTGGTCAGGGCAAGGCGAAGACCGACCCGAATGCAGTGTGACACGGAGACAGGAGGCCTGCTCAGGCTTGCTGCGGCGAGCGGCGGGCGGCGGGCGCGTCCACCACCGGGGAAGAGTTGCGGCAAGTCCGTCCCTCGGGGCGCACGTCCTACTTCGACTTGGGGATGTCCTTCCAGGGCAGGTCCCGGTCGACGGACGGCTCCTTGGGCAGGCCCAGCACGCGCTCGCCGAGGATGTTGCGCATGATCTCCGAGGTCCCGCCCTCGATGGTGTTGGCGCGCGACCGGAGGAAGCCCCGCACCGTCGACGCCGCCTCCTCGTCCGACCGCATCCAGGCCATCCCCCTGGCACCCAGGATCTCGACGGCGAGGTCCTGCACACGCTGGTTGTGCTCGGCGGCGAACAGCTTGGTGATCGAGCCCTCGGGCCCGGGCGGGCGGCCCGCACGACGGGCCGCCGCCGCCCGGAAGTTGGTGATCTTCACCACCCGGCTCTCGATGACCGCCTGCATCAGGCGCTGACGGAGAATCGGATCGTCCCACCCGCCCAGGGTGCGGGCCACTCCGACGAGCCCGTCGACTGGTCCGCCTCCGACGCTCTCCCCGCTGGCGCTGCCCGCTCCCGAGAGGGCGACCCGCTCGTTCATGAGCGTCGTCGTGGCCACAGCCCATCCCTCCCCCACGGGCCCGACGCGCGCCGTGTCAGGGATGCGGACCTCGGAGAAGAAGACCTCGTTGAACTCGGCGTCACCGGTCATCTGGCGGAGGGGGCGAACCTCCACCCCGGGCGCCCTCATGTCGACGATGAAGTAGCTGAGGCCCTTGTGCTTTGGCTGGTCCGGATCGCTGCGGGCGACCAGCAGTCCGAAGGAGGCGATGTGGGCGAGTGTCGTCCATACCTTCTGGCCGGTGACGACCCACTCGTCGCCATCCCGGACGGCTCGGGTCGACAACCCGGCCACGTCGGAGCCGGCGCCCGGCTCGCTGAACAGCTGGCACCAGATCTCGCGGTGCTGGGCCATCGGAGGGAGATACCGCTGGCGCTGCTCCTCGGTGCCCCACTGCATGATCGTGGGTCCGCCCATGCCGATGCCGATGACGTTGAACGAGCGGGGCACCTTGTAGCGCGTCAGCTCCTCGTTCACGATCCTCGCCTGGCTCGGCTCCAGCCCGGCGCCGCTGTACTCGCGGGGCCAGGTCGGCGTGGCCCAACCGGCTTCCCCGAGCCGGGCGCACCACTCGTCGTAGTCGACGAGCGAGCGGGCCGCATGGAGCTTGGCCGCGTCGCCGGTGTCAATCGCCTCGACCCACTGGGGCGGCAGGTTCTCCCGGAGCCACTCCACCACGGTCTGGCGGACCTGTTCGTCGGTGGGGGCGAGGTCGGTGACAGCCATGCGCCCAGGCTACTTGACCACGTGGTCAAGTAGCACAGTCCGACACTACGGTTGCGCCGTGGGAGCGTTGGACGACGACGTCAGCCTCGAACCCGTCGGCCCTGGTCGTTGGCAGGGCCGGCTGAGCGAGCGGTGGAACATCGGGACCGGCATCAACGGCGGCTACCTGGCGAGCTTCGTCCTCAGCGCGCTGCAGGCCGAGTCTCCCGCTCCCGATCCGCTCACCATGACCGTTCATTACGTGCAGCGCCCCCTGCCGGGTCCTGCCGTGATCACGACCGACGTCGTCCGGGTCGGTCGCACGCATGCGACGGCGAGCGCGCGTCTCGAGCAGGGCTCCGTCTCCGTGGCCGCCGCCCTGGCCACCTTCGGACATTGGCGGGCGCCGACACCGATCGACTTCCAACCTCCGATTCCGGATACTCCCGACCCGGAGGTCTGCGAGGAGCTGGACCAGCCCTCCGCCCCGGATATGTCGTTGCTGGACCGCTTCCGGTACCGGGTGGCGTCACCGGAGGAGCACTTCTTCGGGAGGTCTGCTCCGGGGCCGGCGCGCTCGGGGGGCTGGATCAGGCTGGTGGACCGGGACCTCGACGCCCTGGCGGTGCCGCTCGTGATGGACTCGTGGCCGCCGGCCATCTTCTCGACCTTCCTCGGTGGCGGTGCGCCGACCATCGAGCTGACCGTCCACTGGCGAGGCCGCCCCCAGTCCACGTGGCATCTCGCCCGATTCACGTCGAACCTGCTCGCCGGTGGGTACGTGGAGGAGGACGGCGAGCTCTGGGGTGAGGACGGCCGGATGGTGGCGCAGAGCCGACAGCTCGCCCGCTTCCTCCCGCCGGGCTGAGGGACGCCCGTCACCCCTCGCGGCCCAGGTCGGCCCGCGCCCGGTCGACCAGGGCGTCGAAGAGCGCCTGTTGGGTCGGATCATGGGCCGCGGTCCGCTCCGGGTGCCATTGCACGCCGAGCACCCACGGGGTACGCCCGCCGTCGCCGCTGGTCGGAACGACCGCCTCGACGGCCTCGATCAACCCGTCCTCGCTCCACCCCACCGCGGCCAGGCCCCCTCCGAGCCGGTCGATACCCTGATGGTGCTGGGAGTTGCAGGCGTCGAGGGCGGGACCGCAGATCCCGGCCAGCGTCGTCCCCGCGGCGACGCGCACGGGATGGTCGACGGCGTCGCCCACGGGCGCCTGCCCGTGCTCGGCCATCGAGGCCACATCGGGGAGGTGCTGATGGAGCGTTCCGCCCAGGGCCACGTTGAGGACCTGGACCCCGCGGCAGATGGCCAGCGTGGGCAGCCCGGTGCGCATCGCCTCCTCGGCCAGGGACAGCTCGAGCTCGTCACGGGCGGGCTCGAGGTACTCGGCGGGATGGGGCTGGCGCCCGTAGCG
>DASXYV010000107.1:0-4070 GCA_036502305.1 Acidimicrobiales bacterium | reverse complement strand
GGTCGAGCTGTACACGCTGACCAAGTCCTTCTCCATGGCGGGCTGGAGAGTGGCCTTCATGGTCGGCAACCCCGAGATCGTCGCCGCGCTCACCAAACTCAAGAGCTACCTGGACTACGGGACCTTCCAGCCCATCCAGATAGCTGCCATCGTGGCCATGAACGAGGCCTCCGCCTATCCCAAGGTCGTCAACGAGATCTATCTGGGGCGACGGGACGCCCTGTGCGAGGGGCTGTCACGCATGGGGTGGGACGTGGCCAAGCCGAAGGGCACGATGTTCGTCTGGGCACCCATTCCCGAGCCGTACCGCGAGATGGGCTCGCTCGAGTTCTCCAAGTTCCTCGTGTCCGAGGCGAAGGTGGCCACCTCGCCCGGCGTGGGGTTCGGGCCGGGAGGCGACGCCCACGTCCGCTTCGCCCTCATCGAGAACGAGAAGCGGATCGGTCAGGCCGTACGCAGCCTGCGCCGTTCGCTGACCAAGCTGTAGCGCGTCTTCTAGCAGCGGTGGCCGGCGGGAGCCGGCTCGGGCGGCCCGCACAGCCCGTCGAGGCAGAAGGCGACGGCTGCGTCGGCCACCTCATCGGGGGCCGCTCCGTGCTCGAAGATCATCACCCGGGCCAGATGGTTGGTGACGCCGAGCACGGCGTGGGTGAGCACGGTCGGATCGGTGTCCCGTATCTGTCCCGCCCCGATGCCCTCCTTGATGTGGCGCACGGCGTCGCCCACGGCCACCTCCTCGCCCCGGCGCAGCATGCCCGAGAATCGCTCCTCTGTCGCTGCGAACTGAAAGAGCGTGAACAGGTGACGATGGTCGCCCAGCCAGCGCATGGACTCCCGGATGCCGAGCTCGATGCGACGGAGCGGATCGGGCTCGTCGGCGATGGCCTGCTGCTGGCAGCGGCGCAGCTCCTGCTGGGCCTCGCGGAGGATCTCGCCGAACAGCTCCTCTTTCGAGGAGAAGTACCAGTAGAAGACCCCTTTGCCCACACCCAGCCCGGCGACTATCTCCGCCACCGAGGTAGGGTGGTAACCGTTCTCGGCAAAGCGGCGGGCGGCGTACTCCACGAGTTGACGACGCCGCTCCCGACCACGCTGGGTGAGACGACGGTCCATCGGGCGGACCATAGGCACCCTTGACCGTCCGGTCAAGGAAGTGGAGCGGCGGGCCCTTGTTCGGAGGTCGCCCAACTGCGCGTCGACGGCGGACGACGGTGACGACAAGATGGGAGTCATGATGTTGTACTGGGCCTTGAAGGCGGTCCTGACACCGGTGCTGCGGTTCTTCTACCGGATCAGGGTGGAGGGCCTGGAGCACCTCCCGCGTTCTGGGCCAGCCATCCTCGCCAGCAACCATCTGTCGTTCTCCGACTCCATCTTCCTGCCCCTCGTACTGCGGCGTCGGGTGACGTTCGTGGCCAAGGCGGAGTACTTCGACGACCCGAAATCCGCCTGGTTCTTCCGGGCGCTGGGGCAGATCCCGGTCAAGCGGGAGGGCGGCTCCGCGGCCCAGGGCGCCCTGGACGCCGCCCGCGAGGTGCTCGAACGGGACGAGCTGTTCGCCATTTATCCAGAGGGCACCCGCTCCCCGGACGGGCGTCTGCATCGGGGCCACACCGGCGTGGCCCGGCTGGCCCTCAACTGCCGGACGCCCGTGGTGGCCGTCGGCATGGTCGGCACGCGCGAGCTCCAGCCCATCGGCCAGGTGCGGCCGCGGTTGTTCATGCCCGTCACCATCCGGTTCTCGCCGCCGATGAGCTTCGCTCGCTACCAGGACAGAGCAGACGACCCGAGGGTGCTCCGCCGGATCACCGACGAGATCATGTTCGAGCTCGCTCAGCAGTCGGGACAGGAGTACGTGGACTCGTACGCGGCCCGCAAGACGGTGGTGGGCGCCGCCGAGGAGTCCCGGGTCCGGTCGACTCCACCGCCCGAACCGGTCGCCGCCGCCGGCTAGCCGGGGGGGCTGGCCCGGGAGGCCGGCCCATCCACACAGCCGGACCGGGAGGCCGGCCCATCCACACGGCTGGCCCGGGAGGCCGGCCCATCAAGGCAGACGACCTATAACGCCAGCTTCTCGGTTTGGAAACGCGACAGCAACCTTGACTACCTAGGCTCTGCTGTCATGCCGACCTATCTGGTGAGGGTTTGGGTGCCGGACCGCCCTGGCGCGCTCGGCGCGGTGGCCAGCCGCATCGGCGCCGTCGGGGGCGACCTGGTGGGTGTCGAGATCCTCGAGCGCGGCGGCGGCCGCGCCGTGGACGAGGTCCTCGTGGACCTACCCGATGCGGAGCGGGTGTCGCTGATGGTGTCCGAGGTCGGGGAGGTGGACGGAGTCGACATCGAGGATGTCCGGCCGTCGCTCCGGGGCGCGCCGGACGCCGGCTTGGAGGCGCTCGGCACCGCGGCTGCGCTCGTCGAGCAGACGGCCATCGACGGCCTGCTCGACGACCTGGCGGAGCACAGCCAGCGGGTGTTCGACGCCGACTGGGCCGCCGTCATCGATCTCGACGGGCCCGTGCCGTTGGCCAGCGTGGGCGTGACGCCCCCTGGCCCGTGGCTGGGCGCCTTCGTGGCCGGCAGCCGCTCGTCGGTGCGGGTCGCCGCCGGTGAGTGTGGACCCGACGACGTGGCCTGGGCGCCGTTGGACCGGGCCGACCTGGCGCTGGTCCTGGGTCGCCGGGGCCGTCCCTTCCGGTCCCGCGAGCGAGCGCAGCTTGCCGTGCTGGCGACCATCGGCGACCACCGGTGGGCGGAGCTGGTCACGAGGGTGTCGCAGCAGGCCCATCCCAGCATCTGCTGAGCGCAGCATCTGCTGAGCGCAGGCTCAGGAGGGAGCCCAGGCCAGGGCCCGCTCGACGGCCCGGCGCCATCCCTGGTGGTGGGCGTCGGCTCCGGCTTTCGAGGCGTGAGGTGTCATCTCGGCCTCGGGCGTCCATAGCCCGGCGACCTGGTCCATGGAGCCCCACACACCCTCGGCCAGCCCGGCGAGGAGGCCTGCCCCTACGGCCGTCGTCTCGACCACCCGGGGTCGGGTGACGGGGACCTGAAGCTGGTCGGCCTGGATCTGGAGGAGCAGGTCCATCACCGACGCCCCTCCGTCGACCCGGAGACTGGGCACCTCGTGGCCCGAGCAGGCCGTCATGGCCTCGATGACGTCGCGGGTCTGGAAGGCCATCGCCTCCACGATCGCCCTGGCCACGTGGGCGCGCCCCACGCCCCGCGTGAGGCCGACGACCGTGCCGCGGGCGTAGGGGTCCCACCAGGGGCTGCCGAGGCCGGTGAAGGCGGGCACCACGAACACGCCCTCGCTGCTCTCGACGCTGGTGGCCAGTGGTCCCATCTCGGAGGCTTCGGAGATGAGGCCGAGGCCGTCGCGCAGCCACTGGATCCCCGCACCGGTGGCGAAGATGGCCCCTTCCAGGGCGTAGGCCAGGTCGGGACCGGGCCGACCGAGGCCGGGGTCGAGCTCCCAGGCCACGCTGGTGAGCAGCCCGTCCGCAGGTGGCGGAGGCTCGGCGCCGACGTTCATGAGGACGAAGCTTCCGGTGCCGTAGGTGTTCTTGGTCATGCCGGTGCGCAGGCACGCCTGGCCGAACAGCGCGGCGGCCTGGTCACCGGCGATCCCGCTCACAGGCACACCGGCGTCCAGCCCGGCGACGGCGCCGGGGGCGACGGATCCGAACCGGCCGGCGGAGGGGCGGACCTCGGCCAGCGCCGAGCCAGGGATGTCGAACAGCCGGCAGAGCTCCTCGGACCAGCGCCGGTCGACGATGTCGTAGAGGAGGGTACGGCTGGCGTTGGACGGGTCCGTGGCGTGGACGCCGCGGCGCGAGCCACCGGTCAGGTTCCAGAGCACCCAGGAGTCCACCGTTCCGAGGGTCAGCCCGGGGCTCCGGTCGACACCGCCCTCGGTGAGCAACCACTCGAACTTGGTGGCCGAGAAATAGGGATCGAGGACGAGACCCGTGCGTTCCCGCACCAGAGGCAGATAACCGGCATCCCTGAGGGCGTCGCATCGCCCGGCGGTGCGGCGGTCCTGCCAGACCAGCGCCCGATGGAGCGGTCGGCCG
>DASXYV010000106.1:0-5101 GCA_036502305.1 Acidimicrobiales bacterium | reverse complement strand
GCTGGGGCAGCTCGAGGCGGAGGCCGAAGAGGCGCTCGGTCGCGACGCCCGCTGGTGGGCACCGGTCGCCAGCAGCCGGCCGGCTGCCGAGCCCGACCAGCACGCTTCGCCGCTCGCCGTCCAGGTGGTGGCGGCCAGGCTCGACCCGGCGGCGCGCTTCTCCTTCCGCATCGACCTTCCCGCAGGGACGCCGCCCGAGCCGGCGCTCGCCGCCCTCGCGGCTGTGTCCGACGACGCCGCCTTCCCCGGCTATCCGTACCCGCTTGCCGTGGCCGACGGCCTCGCCGCCTGCCCCCACTGGGTGCGCCAGGAGGCCTGGCTGGCCCTCGACGAGCACCTCCACGAGGCCGGGGTCGGCCGGGAGGTCCGGGAGCGGGCCTTCGCCGACCGCCACCGACTCATGGAGCGGGCATGAGCGAGATGGCCGGTCCGAGGGGTCGCCTGTTCGGTCGGAACGTGCTCGAGGGCATCTTCCGCGCCGCGCCCGACGAGGACCTGTTTCTCGGCGAGCTGCTGGTGGGGATCGACGACACGACGGGACGGCGCTACCTGTTCCGGGTCGTCGATGTCACCTACGGGACTGAGCACCGCGAGCCGGGGTGGGCCGAGCGGGTGGCCGGCACACTGCTCGCCGACGACGTGATCGGGTCAGCCGACTCGCATCCTCTCTACGACCGCGGTCGGCGCACCTACCGCGTGGCCGAGTGTCGGTGCCTGGGCTACGTGACTCCGGACGGGCGGTCGTTCCGCAAGCCCAAGAGCCTCCCCACCCAGTTCAGCCGGGTCGTCGCGCCCGAGCCGGCCGACTTCGCCTTCTTGCGAAGCCGGATGGGGGACCTGGCGATCGGCCAGCTGCGCAGCGGCGAGACCGAGGTCGACGTCGAGGTGGGCATCTCCGGTGCGAGCCTGGCCAGCCACGTGGGCATCTTCGCCACCACGGGCATGGGAAAGTCGAACCTCATGCAGGTACTGGCCGGCGCCGTGATGCGTCGCCAGGGCCGCTACGGGCTCCTGCTCGTCGATCCCCACGGTGAGTATCGATCAGCATTGGGTCGCCATCCCTGGGCGTCCGAGGCGCTGCGCACCTACGCAGCCCGGTCGCTGCCGGGCACGACGAGCCTTCGGGTGAGCCTCGCCGAGCTGAGCGTCGACGACCTCCGCACCGCCTACGACTGGTCTCGCAGCCAGGAGGAGGCGCTGTTCGAGCTGGAGCGCTTCTACCGCGCCGACGGACTTTCGTGGTTGTTGGAGTTCGCCCAGCTGGACGACCTGCCCGGCTTCCGAGACGTCGAGCTGAACGGCCGGGTGGCGCTCAACACGCTCCAAGTCGTGCACCGCCGGGCTCGCCGAATCGTCGATCTCCCGTGTGTGGCGACCGACGCTGCCGTCTCGGTCGGCGCGGCCGTGCTACGGGATCTGCGCAGCGGTCGGGTGGTGCTCGTCGACGTGAGCGGTCTCGGCTCGACCGAGGAGGTCCTGGTCGCCTCCTTCCTCGCCCGCCGGGTGATGGACGAGTGGTCGAACGCGTATCTCGATGACCCCGATGGCCACGAGCGATTGCCGGTCGTCGCCATCGTGCTCGAGGAGGCGCAACGGGTCCTCAGGTCCACCAAGGACCGCGAGTCCAACGTGTTCCCCCGCCTGGCCCGAGAGGGACGCAAGTTCAAGGTCGGCCTGTGCGCCATCACCCAGCAGCCCAAGCTTCTCGATGACGAGCTGCTGAGCCAGTTCAACACCTTCTTCGTTCTCGGCCTCGCCGACGAGAAGGACCGCAGCATCCTCCGGGCCTCCTCCAAGCAGGACCTCTCCGGCCTCGGTCCCGAGATCCAGACCCTCATGCCGGGGGAGTGCCTGCTGGTGAACCTGGAGGCGCCCTTCGCCGTGCCCGCCATGGTGCACCTCTACGACGACGCTGTGCGCGCCTGTGACCCGGCACCTGCCCCCCGGCCCTCGGCCGCGGCCAACGTCGCCGCCCTGGTGGACTGATCGTGCGGGTGGCGGCTGTTGGCGACGCCCACCTGGGGCGCTCCTACTACCCCGTCACGACGCCCGAGGGGGTCAACCAGCGCGAGCGGGACTTCGAGCTGGCGTTCGATGCTGCCATCGACGCCGCCCTGGCCGAGGAGCCGGACCTCGTCGTGTGGCTGGGCGACGTGTTCGACCATCCGCGCCCCACGTACCGCTCGTTCCGGGTGGCCCAGCGGGGGTTGGCCAGGATCCGTGAACACGGCATCGCGGCCGTGGTCATCACCGGGAACCACGACACCCCCCGGCTACCGGGAACGGGAAGTCCGTACTCGGCCCTGGCCGACGCCTTCAGTGGCATGCATTTCGCCCACCGCCTGGCCTACGAGCGGTTCGAGCTTCCGGGCCTGGTGGTCCATGCCGTGCCCCAGATGCTCACGGTGGAGGCGACCCTCGAGGCCCTCGACCGGGCCCACGCCGAGCGCAGCCTGGACCGGACCAACCTGCTGCTCACCCATCCCCGTGTGCCCCAGGTCGAGCCCCGGTACGCCGACATCAACGAGATCGAGGTGGACGCCGGCCGCATCCGGGCCGACCTGGTGCTGCTGGGCCACTTCCACATCCACACCACCGTGCGACCGGGCATGTGGTACGCGGGATCGACCGAGACGTTCTCGTTCGCCGACGACCCGCAGCGGCCCAAGGGGATCGTCCTCCTCGACACCGATTCGGGCGAGTGCCGCCACGTTCCCATCGAGGCCCAGCGACCACTCGTCACCCTGGAGACGGTTGAGGCGCTCGGCCTCGGACCTCGTGAGGTGGAGCAGGCCGTGTTGGCCCGGGTGTCGACCGTGCCCGATGGGGCGGTGGCCCGGCTGTTCATCGACGGCGTCGACCCCGAGGCGTACCGGCTGCTGGACACCGACGCCGTGCGCGAGGCCCACCGCGGCGCCTTGTGGTGCAAGCTCGAGCCCCGTTTCGCCGGGGTGAGCGCCGAGGTCGAGGCGGTCGACCTGGAGTCGATGCCGGCGCGGTGGGCCCGCTATGTGGCCGGCCAGGACCTCACCGGTTTCGATCGGGAGCGCATCGACCGGACCGGAGCCGAGTACCTGTCCCGTGCCGTGGAGGAGGCGGGGGGATGAAGATCACCCGCCTGTACCTGCGCAACTACCGGACGTTCGAGGACCCGGTCGAGCTCGAGCTGCCCGGCGGGCTGGTCGGCGTCTACGGACCCAATGGCGCGGGGAAGTCGGCTCTCGTCGAGGCCATCCCCTTCTGCCTCTATGGCCGGAGCCGCACGACAAAGGACGAGATCCGGACCTCGGGCGTCGGGGCCGAGTGCGTCGTCGAGGTGGAGCTCGAGCACGAGGACCACCTCTATCTGGTGCGCCGAACGATCTCTGGCGCAAACCACACCGTCAAGGCTGAGTCCTACTGCGATCGCCTGCAGGTGGCGGAGGGCGCCCGGGACACGACCCGCTACGTCCATTCCGTGCTCGGGATGGACGACGCCGCCTTTCGTGCCTCGGTGTTCGCCGAGCAGAAGCAGCTGGCGGCCTTCAGTGAGCAGAGCCCGGCGGAGCGGCGCCGCCTCGTCCTCCAGCTCCTGGGCATCACGCCCGTCGAGGGGGCCCGGGATCGGGCCCGCCGGGATGCCCGGGTGGCTGACGACCAGCTCCAACGCCTACGACAGATGGTGCCCGATCTCGATCGCCTCCGCGTTGGGCTCGCCGAGGCAGAGTCGGCCGCCGACGCGGCCGATCGAGAGGGCCGGGCTATCGAAGCGGCTGCCGAGGTAGCGGCCACCGACCTGGACGGGGCACGGCTCGAGTGTGAGCGCCGAGAGGCCGTTCGCCAGCAGCACGACCTCCTCGTCGAGCGGGGCCGGGCGATGCGGGGCGAGCACGACGCTGCGGACCGTCGGGCAGAAGACCTGGCCGCCGAGCTGGTCGAGCTCGAGGGGGCCGCTGGGAAGCTGGCTGAGCTGCAGCACGTGGCCGCGGGCTTGGGCGAGTCCGAAGAGGTCCTCAATCTTGTCGACTCGGTCGTGCGGGCCCACGACGCGCTGGCAGCCGTCCGGCTCCCTCCCCGTCCCGACGTTCCGGACGAGCAGGCCGCCGACGATGCGCGCATGGTGGCGGACCGATCTCGATCCGAAGCCGCCGAGCTGGATGGACGCCTCGCCGGGGCGAGGGCCGAGCGGGAGCGGGCCCAGGAGGCGGTGGCCCGCTCGTCGCAGCTGTCAGGAGAGGCGCACTGCCCCACCTGCGGCCAGCCGCTCGGCGGCGCGTTCGAGCAGGTCCAGAGCCACCGGGCGGCCGAGCTGGCCGAGGCCGAGGCCGCGGTCGTCGATCTGGAAGGCCGCCAGGTCGCAGCGGGGAGTCGGGCTCGGGAAGCTGACCGGCGCGCCGACGAGCTGCGCCAGGAGTTGCGGGCTGCCCGTGAGCACTGGGAGCAGTGGCAGCGCATCCTCGAGCGACGAGAGTCGGCCGCCTCGGACCTCGAGTCGGCCATCGCCTCCCTGGAGAAGGTCGTCGCCGACTCGGGCGGTCCCTGGCGGCCGCCGGTCACCACCGCGCTGGCGGCCGTCGCGCGCCCGCTCGACGCCACCTGCTCCGAGCCGGTGGTCGACGGCACGCTGCTTTCCGGGCTCGTCGGCGATCTCAGGAGCGCGGTGAAGGCGGGACGGGCCGCCGTCGCCGAGTGCGCCCGGCTGAACGGCCGCCTGGAGCGGCGCCAGGTGGCGACCACGGAGCTGGCGGCGGCGCGGGCATTGGTGGCGGAGACCGACGAGCGCCTGGCCCGATTGCGCAGGCAGGTCGCTGACCTCGGGCACTCGGCCGACGAGCTGGCGGCGGCCCATCGGGCCCGTGAGGAGGCGTCGGCGAGGGCGTCGGCCGCGGCGGTCGATGCTCGTCGGGCCGGACTGGCGGCCGAGCGGGCGCGGGCGCACGCCGAATCCGAGGGCAAGCGGCTGGCCGAGGCTGAGGACCAGCATGCCCTGGTCGATGACCTGGGGGAGGAGGTTCGTCACCTCGGACGGCTGGCCGAGCTGCTGAGCAGCTTCCGCAACTCGGTGGTGGCCACGGCCGGTCCGCGACTGTCGGCGCAGGCCGCCGAGCTGTTCGCCGAGCTC
>DASXYV010000105.1:0-1835 GCA_036502305.1 Acidimicrobiales bacterium | reverse complement strand
CGAGCGGAGCTCGACTCTCAGGTCCTTGCCGGCCACGAGCAGGGCGTCACGCAACATGTACCGGCTCCCCCGACGGTGGCTCGGGCGGAAAGGCGACAGGGCCGAAGCCGGCAGGCGCGCCGCCCACCTCGGTCATTGCCGCCAGGGGCTCCTGGGCCACGACCTGACCACCGGCCATCCTCGCCACCCGGGCGGCGATCGCCCCGGCGCGGTCGGTCTCGTGGGAGGCCAGAACGACCGTGGCACCCGTGTCCGAGGCCGCCAGCACCGCCTCGTCGAGGATGTCGCGCCCGGCCGCGTCCAAGCCGGCGTGAGGCTCGTCGAGCAGCCACAGCCGAGGGGCGCGAGCGACCACGGCGGCGATGGCCACGCGTCGCCGCTGACCAGCCGACAGCTTGCCGACGACCGTGTGGCGGAGCCGCCCGTCGAGGCCCAGGCGCGCCAACGCGCCATCGACCGCGCCCTGGTCCCCCCGCGCCGCCCGCACGGCGAAGCGGAGGTTGTCCAGCACCGTCAGGTCGTCGTAGAGAAAGCTGGCGTGCCCCAGCATGGCCAACGAGCGCCGAACCGAGCGCCGGTCCCGACGAAGGTCCTGGCCGAGGACGTGGGCCTCGCCGGCCGTGACGGCCAGCAGTCCCGCGCAGGCCCGCAGGAGGCTCGTCTTGCCGGCTCCGTTCGGACCGCTGACGAGCAGGATCTCACCGGAGGCTACGTCGAGATCGACACCGGCCAGGGCCGGAAAGCGCCCGACGAGGGCGACGGCAGCACGGAAGCGGACGACAACGGCCATGAAGTACGGGACGCATGCTACGGGTGGGGCCCGTCGCGCTTCCAAAGCGCCCGTGGCCTCCCCCGGCCCCGCTCAGCCGAGGGTGGCCATGGGGATGCTCGCGGCCCCCGAGCGGTCTCCGGGCGCCGCGAGCGGTGGGTGAGGTGGTCAGGCGGCCTTGAAGCCGGTGTCGAGGATGCGGTGGGCCGCCACGCCGCCCTGCTGGTTCACCAGGCCGGCCTCGATGACCTCGCTGGTGGCGATGGAGGTCGGCGACTCCTTGGTCGGCTTCTGGCCCTGGCCCTGGTACTTCCAGGCCTTGGTGAAGCCGGTCAGGCTGAACGTCGTCGAGTGCCCGTCGGGCTCGGCGACGGTGATCGTGCCCTGGTTCGACAGCCCGCCGGTCGAGCTCACGTTCGTGACCTTGCCGACGACGTGGGGATGGCGCTGCTTGGCCGGCTGCCCGGGCTGGGCGGGGTCGGCGGCGCCCGGGGTGGCCGCGGGTGAGGTCGAGGGAGTGTCCGCAAAGGCGACGGCTCCGCCGAGCACGCCGCCGGCGAGGATGGCCGAGGCCACACCGACGCGAAGTGGGTGGTTGAGAAGGAGCTGCTTCACAGTCTGGTCCCCTGTCCTTGTCGTTGTTCGGTACACGGACATGCTCACTGAGCGTTGTGTGGGGCCCGATAGGAGGATGTGAGCAGCGTGTGAGGGATCCGGCGACGGAGGCCGTCACTGGATGACGGCGATCACGTCCCCCTCCTGGACCTGCTCGTCCGGGCGTACCCGCACCTCGGCGACGGTGCCGCCGGCCGGAGACTCGACAGGGATCTCCATCTTCATCGACTCGAGGATGGCGATGGTGTCACCCACGCCGACGGCCTGGCCGACCTCGACATGGACCTGCCAGACGTTGGCCGTGATCTCGGCTCTGACCTCTGCCACTCCCGCTCCTCCGTGCCTCGCTCTGGCCGCCCCCGGGGCCGGCCGCTGCTCCCTCAGCCGGCCTGCCGGGCCGGCTGCTGCTTCCTCAGCCGGCCTCCCGGGCCGGCTGCTGCTTCCTCAGCCG
>DASXYV010000104.1:0-3062 GCA_036502305.1 Acidimicrobiales bacterium | reverse complement strand
ACCAGGCCAGCGCCAGGGTCCCGAGGGCGCCCAGTCCGGCCAGCGAGGTGGCGGCGCCGACGGTCGCGCTCGACGGTCGGTAGCTCCACGTGACCGTCGAGGTCCCTGCCGGCACCGGGACGGTCTGCACCAGGGCCCCGTTCGCCGGCACCGGGACCGCACGGGACACCCCGGTGGCGCCCGTCCGTACCGTCGCGGACCACCCGGGCGCGGCGGCGACGCTGCGTACGACGAGAGACGGTCGGGAGGTGGCGACCAGGACCGCCTGATTACCCGTGAGTGGGTCGTCGGTGACCCGCAGCGTCGCCGCGGGCGCCGGCCCGCCGTCGCCTGGGGCCACCCAGAACCGTCCCCTGGCCGCCGTGTTGTGGAACACCACGAAGCTGCCAAGGGTCTCCACGAACTGCCACTTCGGCGGGGTGACGGCCCCCTGGAGGGGACCGGCGAGCAGGAGACGGCCCGACCGCTGCGTGTCGACCGTCGCCGAGTCGACCGTGAGGGCGCAGGCGCCGCCATTGGCAACGACGATCCCGACAGCGGTGGCCGTCCCGTCGAGCGCCACCGTGAGCGAGCCCGCCCGATTCGGATCGGGCGTCATCGGGCTGAGCACCGGTCTGGTATCGCTCTTGGGCGTCAGCAACCCGAGCCCGAGCTCACCGGGCGGTGGGGGACAGGTCGGATCCGGGCGCAGCTGCAGGCTGACGCCCGTCAGCTGGAGGGGCGAACCGAGATACCAGGCCTGCTGGCCTCGGGGGGGCAGGGTCGCCGCCACGGCGCCGGCCGGCGTCGCCGTCGACCCCGAAGGGGCCGGCCGGGCGAGATAGCCGGGCCTGGTGACCAGCGTGGTCAGGTTGAGGTCGTCGAACGTGGTCCCGGCCAGTGCCGTCACCGACAGGTCGGACTGCTGGTGGGAGCCGGTGGCCCGGTCGTAGTCGCCGCTGACCAGCGACCCGTAGCCCTGCACGCTGGAGAGGCGTCGCAGGATGTTGAGGTCGGGCTCGCCGAGGTCGTTGAGGGCGGCGGGATTGCTCCGGTCGGGGTCGTAGATGGCGAAGCGTCCGGAGGAGCCCGTCTGGGTGGCGACGGCCGTAGCCATGCTGGAGGTGTCGGTGAGGGCGCTGCGGGGCGCAGGGGTCAGCCAGTACTGGTTGGCCTGATAGACGACGAGGTCGATCGCGACCACGGCAACCACCGCCCGCAGGAGGTGGCGACGCGGGATCCGGTCCCACCCCGCGGCCAGGAGGCCTCCGATGACGGCCACCACCAGCCCAGCGGCCAGGTAGGCCTCCAATCGGTGGAACGAGCCCAGCGGGACCGGCGACCCGAGCTCCTGGGACAGGACCACCGGGCTGGCCACGAGGGCGCCGACGAGCGCGACCAGGCAGGCGACGGGCAGCAGGGTCCATAGGCGCTCGGACCGGCTGGGGTGGGCCGGGCCAGGGCCGACGCTGACCCGCTGCCGCACCCCGTCGACCCAGTAGGCGAACAGGACCGCCAGGCCGATGTCGACCGCCACCAGGTTGCGGTTCTGCAGCCGCTGCTGGCCGTAGATAGGGATGTGCACGAGGAGGTGGCCGAGCGGGGTGTACCCGCCGAACGACAGGACCAGCCCGACCGCGATGAGCAGGTACCACACCCCCAGTCCCTCCGACGCCCGGCGCGACCGCCAGGGCCGGGTGAGCATGGCGAAAGCGGCACAGACTGGGAGGATGCCGATGTACGAGGTGACCTCGGCCAGGTTGTACTGGCCCCGGTACAGCGGCAGTCCGAAGCGTCCGTAGCTCCCGAGGAGATACGGCATGGCCGTCAGGGCGGTGAGCTTGGGCGGGAGTGACCCGGTGATGAAGAAGGCGTACGAGCTGCCTGATCGCTGCGAGTGGGACGCGAAGACCAGTCCGGGGAGCCACTGGATGCTGGTGAGAACGAGCGCCGAGGCGGCGGCGATCGCCATCTGGACGAGGATCCGTCCCGCTCGGTGACGCCAGACCAGCCACCCCCCGTAGATGGCCACGAGGATGGAGTTGTCGATCAGGGCCTCGGGCGACCCCGTCAGGACCAGCAGGCTGATGCACGCCCCCAGCAGCACCGTGGGCCACACTGCTGGCCGCTTCGTTGCCTCGGGCGGGGCCCCAGCCCCGCCCTCCTCCGAAGCGGCGGGGGCCCCAGCCCCGCCGCGGGCGGTGGGGATCGTGCGCGCTGGCGGCTTCGCCGCCACCGGATGGGCCATCCGGTGGAGGGCGACCAGCATCCAGGGCACCAGGCTCGCCCCCTGCACCAGGTCGATGTGGGCCAGCTGGGCGCTCATGAAGCCCCCGACCGAGAACGACAGGCTCCCGAGGAACGCGGCCCCGACCGAGAGGCGGGATCGGCGCAGGAACACGTACAGGCCGACGGCGCCGACGACGTACACGAGGATTTCGTTGACGACCCAGGCGGCTTCTGCGGGAAGCACGGCGAACAGGAGCGTCCCGGGATAGAAGGCGCCGGCGTTGAGACCGCCCAGCAGTGCGGTGCCGCTCCAGATGTAGGGGTTCCACAGAGGCAGGTGCCCGTGGTCGAGGTTGCGGGCGACGAGCACCCGGAGGGGGAAGTTCTGGATGAGGTCGTCGGCGCTGATCAACGGGTGCCCGGCGAGGGACGGCACCGAGAAGGTCAGCACCGGCACGAGGACCAGCACGGCGACGGCCAGTGGCGCCGGCCGGGCGGCGCTGGCGAGCGCGTGCCGGGCTGTGTACCGGACTGGGGCCGTGTCCTCGGGTCGGCCCCCGGCGCCGGCTGGCGACCGGCCGGCGCCCTCGCCCGGCGAGCTGGTCACCGGTCCCGGAGCCAGGTCGCCAGCACGACCCGGGCGTAGCGGTAGCCGTAGGCCAGGTTGGTCCCCTTCTTGGTCGTCCCCGACGAGCGCGGCTGCATGACGCCCGGTCGCTCAGCCACCCGGTAGCCGGCGAGGATGGCGGCGATCAGCAGCTCAGCCGCCTGGTACTGGGACTGCTCGAGGGTGAGCGCGGCCGGCACCTCCGCCTTCATTGCCCGCAGGCCGAAGGCCGGGTCGGTGATGCGGC
>DASXYV010000103.1:0-5910 GCA_036502305.1 Acidimicrobiales bacterium | reverse complement strand
CTACGGCGGTGCCACCCGATTCGGTGATCGATCGAACCGTGCCTTCGATGCTGCCTGGTAGCCGATGGTCTCCCTCGACCACTGTCCGGGCCGAGACTCCGACGGCCGCGCCCTCGGCCGCGAACCGACTGGCGACGGCCTCACCGATCCCGCGGCTGGCCCCCGTGACCAACGCGACCTTCCCCGCGAGCGCCGCCATCGGTTACGTCTGTGTCTCGGCCAGCAGGCCTGCGACGACGTCGTCCAGGTCGGCTGGCTCCCACCGGGCACCGTGGTCGACGCCGGGACCACGCTCCCATCCCCTGGCCACGGCGACGCGGCCACCCCCGACGAGGAACACCTGGCCGGTCACCCGACGTGCGGCCGGGCTCGCCAGCCAGGCGACCAGCGGAGCCACGTTCTCGGGTGCTCGATCGTCCCACTCCCCCGACGGAGGCGCAGCCCGGCCACCGAGGTGCTCGGTCATGCGGGTCCTCGCTCCCGGGGCGATGGCGTTGACGGTCACGCCGTAGCGGGCCAGCTCCTTGGAGGCGATGATGGAGAAGGTGGCGATCCCGGACTTGGCCGCCCCGTAGTTGCTCTGACCGGGGTTGGCGAACAGGCCGGACGTCGAGGAGGTGCTGATCACCCGGGCGTCCGGGGGACGCCCGGCCTTGTGCTCGTCACGCCAGTAGGAGGCCGCCCAGCGCGTGGGGGCGAACGTGCCCTTCAGGTGCACTCGAACGACCGCGTCCCATTCCTCCTCGGTCATGTTGAAGAGCATGCGGTCGCGCAGGATGCCTGCGTTGTTGACGAGGATGTCGAGCCTCCCGAACGCGCCGATCGCGGTCTCGACGAGCCGTCGTGCGCCGTCCCAGTCGGCGACGTCGTCGGTGTTGGCCACCGCCTCCCCGCCCAGGGCCAGGATCTCGTCGACGACGGCCTTCGCCGGCCCGGCGTCGGCACCAGTGCCGTCGACCGAGCCGCCCAGGTCGTTCACAACGATGCTGGCGCCCTGGCGGGCCAGCTCGAGGGCGTGCCCCCGACCGACGCCACGACCTGCGCCCGTGACGACAGCCACCCGTCCCCGGCAGATCTCGCCCACCTCAGCGTCCTCCTTCTCTGCTATCAAGCCGGCTCGAACTGGACCAGGTGGCGGCCGTCGGCGAGCGGCTGCCACGTCACCCGCACGGCCATTCCCACGGTCGCGGCATCCGGCTCGCAGTCGACGATGTTCGTCATGATCCGCACCCCCTCGGCGAGATCGACCAGGGCGACGGCGTAGGGATTGCCAGCCGGGTCACGCATCGGGCCCGGCCGATGCTGGACGCTCACGGCGTGAACCTCGCCGTCGCCCGAAGCCTCCCGCCACTCGATGGCGTCGCCGAGGCACCGTGGGCAGACCTCTCGCGGATACCAGAAAGGCCGTTCGCACGCCGCGCACCACGGGAGGACCAGTCGACGTTCGCGGGTCGCGTCCCAGAAGGGGGCGGCGGCGTCCGAGACCGGCGGCTCGAACAACTTCGTCATCGAGCCGAACCCGTCCCGATCACGATCGTGCCCATCGTCGACAGAACCCCGCCCGAACCGTGGGCCACGGCGACCTCGGGGTTGCTCACCTGGCGTGAACCGCATTCGCCCCGCAGCTGACGGACCGCCTCGACCAGGAGGAACATCCCGTACTGCCCGGGGTGGGTGTACGAGAGGCCGCCGCCGTTGGTGTTGGTGGGTAGCGAACCGCCCGGTCCGAGCTTGCCGTCCTCGACGAAGGCCCCGCCCTCACCCTTGGGGCAGAAGCCGAGGTCCTCCAGGTGCAACAGCGCGGTGATCGTGAACGAGTCGTAGGCCATCAGGAGATCGACCTCGTCGGGCTTGACGCCCGCCATCTCGAACGCAGCCGGGCCCGAGCGCGCGCCCGCGGTGGTGGTGAGCTCCGGCATCTGGGAGATCATCTGATGGTCACCGCAGGTGGCTGCGCCGAGCACATAGATCGCCGGCTTGGCCAGGTCCTGGGCTCGCTCTGCGGATGTCACGACGAAGGCGCCCGCACCGTCGGTGACGAGACAGCAGTCGAGCAGGTGCAACGGCGAGGCCTGGATCGGCGACGCCAGCACGTCGGCGATCGTGATCGGATCCCGGAAGCGGGCGCGTGGATTCATGGCCGCCCACCGCCTGGTGTCGACGGCGATCTGGGCCAGCTGCTCCGACGTTGTGCCGTAGCGGGCCATGTGCCGGCTGGCGGCCAGCGCGTAGGCACCCATCGGCATGGCGAGCCCGTAGGGCATCTCCCATTCGGCCATGGGATTCGGTCCGCCGAACGGTGGGCCGCCGCGCTGCGGGCCGGTGCCACGCCGCCGGTCACCCCGGGGAGTCGCGGCGTAGACGCTGACGACAACCTCGCACAACCCGGCGGCGATGGCAGCAGCAGCGTGCTCGAGGTGCAGCTCATAGCTCGAGCCCCCCACCATCGTGCCGTCGACGAAGCGAGGGTGGACACCGAGGTACTCGGCCAACCCCGTCGCCATTCCGGCGTAGCAGATGCCGTCGACGTCGGCGAGGGTGAGCCCGGCGTCAGCCAGGGCCTCTCGGACCATGGCCGCCTCGAGGTGTCGACCGTGCCGGTCGAGCTCTCCAGTTGGAGAGGCGGCATCGGCGACACCCACGATCGCCGTCCGGCCCCGCAGCGTTCGATCGCTCATGCGGCGTCGAGCGCGGCGTGGACCACGGCAACGGACTGCTCCTCGTCAGCGCGCATCCCGAAGTTGTTGCACCCCAGCCCGACCAGGCTGACGTCGAGTGACCCGATCGACCGCGTCTGCATCCGGCCCTCCTGCTCAGAGATGGCTGATCACCCTAAGGGGCGCCTGGCCAGCTCGTCGAGCCCGCCGACGACGAGGGCCACATAGGTGTCCTCCAGCAGGGCCGCGTGCTCACGCGTCGGTCGCACGCGCCACTGCGCGAGCACGGCCTCGACGGCACCCAAGAGGATGGCGACGCCAGTCTTCGCCTGTCGCTCGTCCAGCTGGAAGTCGCGGACAGCGCGGGTGGCGAAGAACCGCAGCGTCGTCCGATCTCGCCGCCGCTGCTCCTCGCGCAGCTCACGGTTGCGCACGCCAGCGGCCCTGAGCACATTGAGGGCCGGGGCACGATTGGCCCGCGCCTGAAGGGCACCGCGAATGAGGGCCCGGAACATGTCTTCGAGCGTGTCCGCCCCCGTGACCTGGGCGGACATCTCGGCATGGAGGTGCGCCGCCTCTCGCTGGTAGAGCGCGCCCAGCATCTCGCCGCGGTTGGCGAAGTGCTTGTACACCAGCGGTCGGCTCACCCCGGCGCGCTCGGCGACGGCCTCCATCGTGACGGCATCGATCTCCACGGAGGACACGAGCTCGGCCGTGGCATCGAGCAGGGCGTCCCGCCGCTCGGCCCGGCTGAGCCGTGCTGGTTCGATGGGCTCGGGCTGGGAGGAGGCCGTCGACCGTGTCCTCCGCCTCGTGATCGGCTCGGGCCTCGCTGCGTTCATGGGTGTCATTGTGTCACCAAATTCGGCCCGCTTGCGGTGCCCAATCTTGCCGGTCGCTTGCGCGTCTGCGGCTAGCGGTGTCATTATGTCACCGCGGTCGGTGACAAGGCGTCACTGTGAGCTGGGACCCACGGGGAGACGGCATGACCTACGCCGGCGAACGGAACATCCTCGACGCTGACAGCCACGTCATGGAGCTGGCCGATTTCCTGGACGACTTCATCGAGGCCGACCAGCGGGACCGGTTACGACGCCGTGGGATGGAGGCGCTGGCGCCGGTGCTCGAGAGCGCGGTCGCCACCGCCGACGAGCGCCGATCCGACCCCGCCAAGGCGGCACTGGCCGAGGAGAGGCTGCTCTCCGACAAGGGATGGCACGCA
This sequence comes from Acidimicrobiales bacterium, assembly GCA_036502305.1. GTDB lineage: Bacteria > Actinomycetota > Acidimicrobiia > Acidimicrobiales > AC-9 > AC-9. The sequence continues at coordinate 2,031 of DASXYV010000103.1, read as the reverse complement.
ATGGGCGGCTTCGACCCCACGGAGCGCAGCCGTGTCCTGGACCTGCTCGGCTTTGAGGCGCAGTTGGTGTTCGCCACCTTCGCCACGGCGATGTTCACCGGACGCGACCTCGACCGGCTGTACGCGGGCAGTGCGGCGCAGAACCAGGCCATGGTCAACTTCTGCGCCGGCGACCCCCGACTGCTCCCTGTCGCCTACGTGTCGCTCGTCGACCCCGCCCGGGCCGCGGCGCTGGCGGTCGAGGCGATCGAAGCGGGCTGCGCTGCGGTGATGGTACCTTCGACCGCCGCCGGCTCTCTCGCACCCACACACCCGGATCTCGATCAGTTCTGGGAGGTCTTGAGCGAGGCGAACGTCCCCTTCGTGCTGCACGTCGGCGGCGGCGGCCGCCTGCTGGACCCGGCCTTCCACGACAACGACATGCCGGTCACCGATCACCTCGGCGGGGGGGAGAACATCCGCTCGAAGGACTTCCTCGCCATCCACCACTCGCCCGAGCTGTTCCTCGGTGCGCTCATCTTCGACGGGCTCTTCGATCGCTTCCCGAAGCTGCGGGGAGGGTGCATCGAGCAGGGTGCCGGGTGGGTCGTGTCCTGGATGCGCCACCTCGACTATGGCCAGCGCGCCTTTCGTCGGACCGAGGAGCCGCTGCGCAAGCTCGAGCTCACACCCTCGGACTACGTCCGGCGGCACCTCAAGTTTACGCCCTTCGCCGGGGAGCCGGTCGGGTGGATGATCGAGCAGTCCGGGCCCGAGCTGTTCATGTTCTCCACGGACTACCCCCATCCAGAGGGGGGAAAGGACCCCTTGGCCAAGTTCGAAATGGAGCTCGGCATGGCGAGCGAGGCCGCTCGGGAGCGGTTCTATCGGGGCAACATGGCCGAGCTGCTCTACGGCGACAGGCAGCCGGTGGAGCGTACGGAGGTGGTGGCCGGGTAGATCACGAACCACGATACGGATCCAATGAGACATGTGAGGTCGGGGCGGTAGGGGGCCAAGAGGACTGGGGAGTCGGGAAGTTGGGGAACGGGGGAACACAAGTCGTGCGTAGGACCGGGTCGTGCGTACCACGGTAAGAACGGTCAGAGAACAGGATGAGTCGCTGGCCCGAGTCACGGACCCGTTCGGTCGCAGCGCCCTGCGGCTGGCGTACCACATACGCCGGTATGCGCTGCTGTACGTCTGCGGCGCGCTGGCCGCTCTCGCACTGTCTCTCTTCCCCACAGTCGCAGGCGGGGGGCTCGGCAATGGGCTCGCCGTTGGAGGCTCGAACCAGTACGGCAACCCATCCCAGTTCCAGGCCGGCAGTACCGCGGGAGCGGCTGGTGTCACGACCGCCGGGCCCGGTGCTGCCGCCGGTCCCGGCGGCGCGGGATCAGCCAGCAGCGCTGCGAGCGGACCGACCACCGCTGCCGGCGTGGGTGCGGTGCAGACCGGCACGGGCACGACCCGGGGAGGCTACCCGTGCAAGCCCGGCGTGCGGCAGCTGCCGTTCTCGCAGTACGCGGCGCCCTGTGTCGCCCAGTTCACGGGTAACAACGGCGGGGCCACCTACAACGGCGTGACGCCCAACCAGATCACGATCGCCATGCGGCACACCTCGGACTCGAGTGGTGCCAACTCTTCGGCGGTCAACGCGGAGGTGGTGGCCGCTGGCGGGGTGTCCTACGACACCTCCGAGCAGTACGACCAGAAGATCCTTGCCTACTTCAACAGGACCTTCGAGTTCTACGGACGTCAGCTCAAGCTCGTCGACTTCAACGGCCAGGGGAACGAGACAGACGAGCAGACGGGGCAGGGCCAGGCGGCCGCCTGCGCCGATGCCGACTCGGTGGCCACGAGCGTCCATGCCTTCGGTGACATGAACTACGAGCTGAACTACGAGAACGACCCGTTCGACCAGTGCGCGGCCCGCTACCACGTGTACGTGCCGTTGGGCTCGGCGTACTTCCCGGAGTCCGAGATGCAGCGACTGGATCCCTACGTGTGGGGGACGGCCATGAACTGCCAGCTGCTCGCCCAGGGCACGGC
>DASXYV010000102.1:0-3220 GCA_036502305.1 Acidimicrobiales bacterium | reverse complement strand
TGGTGAGCGCCGTGTCCCCGCCCGAGCGGTCATGGGCCCGGAGCGCCAGCTCGAGCATCGACGGCTGGGGGAACTTGGGAGCGGATCCGAACCCTCCCCAGCTCGGGTCGTATGCGCTCTGCAGGGCGGCGTAGGCTCCGTGCAGGAGCTCGGCGGGCCCAGGGACCGGTCGGGCGGCCCCGTCGCCGGCTGTTGGGATCTGCAACCTGGCCTCCACCGCGCCCACCAGCTGCTCGGCCTGGCCCACGACCTCGTCGCGCTGGTCGCACCAGGCCGCGTCGATGGCCTGCAGCACCGTCGTGAACCCCGGTAGCCCGCCCCTCCCGTCCTTGGGAAAGTAGGTGCCGCCGTAGAACGGTCGTCGATCAGGGGTGAGGAAGACCGTCATCGGCCATCCGCCGCGACCGGTGATGGCCTGCACGGCCTCCATGTAGACAGCGTCGACATCCGGCCGTTCCTCGCGGTCGACCTTGACGCTGACGAACCGATCGTTGAGCAGGGCCGCCGTGCGCTCGTCCTCGAAGGACTCGTGCGCCATCACGTGACACCAGTGACACGCGGAGTACCCGATGGAGAGCATGACCGGTCGATCCTCGGCGCGAGCCCGTGCGAACGCCTCCTCGCCCCAGGGATACCAGTCAACCGGGTTGTCCTGATGCTGGCGCAGATAGGGGCTGGTCTCTGCGGACAGACGGTTCATGTCGACGAGCCTATGTCGGCCTGCCCTGCGGGCCTATCTCTCGTGGCCGGCGACCGGTGAGCCCGGCGATGACGGCGTCGATCACCGTCTCGACCAGTGCTCGCTCCAGGTCGGGGTCGAACTCGGGTCCGGCGAGGATCACGGTGGCGACGCCGTGCGTTGCGGTCCAGATGGTCAGCGCTGCGAGATGGGGGTCGACGCTGCCGAGCAGACCGGCTCGGGCGAGGTCGAAGACCGGCGCCGCACCGACCTGGAAGGCCTCGGTTGCCATGGTGGCCATGGCCTCGGTGTCCTGGGGCTCGGCCGTGAGCTCGGGCCGCACCATGAAGATGGCCTTGAACAGAGCCGGGTTCTCCTTGGCGTAGGCCACGTAGGCCAGGCTCCGGGCCCGGATGAGCGCCAGGGGGTCGGTCTCGGGGATGGACCGGATGCGCTCGATCACCCGCCGGCCTTCCTGGTCGGCGACGCCCTGCAGGAGGTCGTGCTTGTCCTTCACGTGGGCGTAGAGGGCTGGAGCGGTGACGCCGAGCGCCCCTGCCACCCGGCGCAGGGACACTGCGTCGATCCCTTCCGCGGCCAGGAGGAAGCGTGCCGCCTCGATGATCGCCTGACGGGAGAGGCGAGCACCCATACTCCAGGGTCGCGCCATCAGCATCGTTGCGCCGTTGCGATGTCGTCGTGACGCGACCGGGGCCAGCTGGCGGCCCGCCAGAGCGCCTCGGTGCAAAGTGATGTCTGGTCCGGGCCAGCCGTGGCAGGCTGGCCCGCGTGCCCGGGATCTTCGCCGACCTCCAGTTCCGTGGTCTGGTGCAGCAGATGAGTGACGCCCGGCTGGCCACCATCCTCGACCGGGAGCCTCAGACCGCCTACGCCGGCTTCGATCCCACCGCGGACAGCCTCCACGTCGGCCACCTCCTCGGGATCTTCAACCTGCGCCGCCTCCAGGAGGCCGGCCACCGGCCGATCGCCCTTGCGGGCGGCGGCACGGGGATGATCGGCGACCCGAGCGGCAAGAGCGAGGAGCGTCAGCTGCTGGGAGCCGAGACGCTGGAGGCCAACCTGGCCGGCATTCGCGGCCAGCTCGGTCGCTTCCTCGACTTCACCCCGACCGCCGGCGCCCGGCAGGCGGTCCTGGTCGACAACGCCGAATGGCTCGGCCCGCTGGGGCTGCTGGAGTTCCTCCGCGACGTCGGCAAGCACTTCGGCGTGGGCCAGATGATCGCCAAGGAGACCGTGCGGGCCCGGCTGGCCACCGCCGAGCAGGGCATGTCGTTCACCGAGTTCAGCTACATGCTCCTGCAGGCCTACGACTTCCTTCGGCTGTTCGACGCCTACGGGTGTCGGCTGCAGCTGGGCGGCAGTGACCAGTGGGGCAACATCACGATGGGCATCGACCTGATCCGGCGCGTACGAAGTGCCGAAGCGTGGGGGCTGACCTGGCCGCTGGTCGTTCGGCCCGACGGCACGAAGTTCGGCAAGACCGAATCCGGCAACATCTGGCTGGACGAGCGGCGTACGAGCCCGTACCAGCTCTTTCAGTTCTTCCTGCGAACCGAGGACAGCGTGGTTGGCACCTACCTCCGCTACTTCACCTGGCTCGACCACGGGCGAATCGAAGAGCTCGAGGCCGCCGTGGCAACCCACCCCGAGGTCAGGGAGGCTCAGCGGACCCTGGTCCGCGAGGTGACCGCACTGGTCCACGGCGAGATGGCGGCGGCCAACGCCGAGCGCGCCGCGGCGGCGTTGTTCTCCGAGGAGATCGCCAAGCTGGACGAGGAGGTCCTCGTGGACGTGCTCGCCGATGCCCCGTCCAGCACCTGGTCGAGGGATCGCCTCGCCGATGGCGGCCTCTCACTCGTCGAGGCCATGGTCGAGACCGGCCTGGTGCCGTCCCGCTCTGCTGCCCGCTCGACCATCGAGCAGGGCGGCGCCTACGTGAACAATCGCCGTGAGGTCGATCGGGCCCGCCAGCTGGGCCCGGAGGACCTCTTGCGGCACCGCTACCTGCTCCTGCGCCGGGGAAGACGGGACCAGCACCTCGTCCGCTTCGGGTAGCGGCCCGCACGCCGACCGGCCGGCCTCCCCGAGCCGGCCTCAGGCGCCCGGCGTCTCCTCCGTCGGCGGGTCGCCAACGGTTTGGTCCACGAGGGCCTCGCGGATGGCGGCCGCCACCTCGGCCTCGTTGGCTTCGTCCGGGTAGCGCTGGCGGGGCCACAGGAAGCCCCGAAGACCGTCCTTGAAGCGTCGCGGCACCACGTGGACATGGAGGTGGGGCACGCTCTGGCTGACCCGGTTGTTCATCAGCACCAGGGTGCCGTCCGCCAGCATCGCTCGGGTCACCGCGGCGGCGACCCGCCGGGTCGTGGCGAAGAGCGGCTCGACCAGCGGGAGCGGCAGGTCGACGAGCGTCTCGAAATGGGCCCGCGGCACGACCAGCACGTGGCCCGGGAACACGGGGCGCTGGTCGAGGAACGCCGACACCTGGCGTTCGTCGAGGACCAGGTCGGTGGGCACCTCGTG